>JAISDJ010000010.1 GCA_031264865.1 Tannerellaceae bacterium
TTTTTCCTCGCGTTAGTTGCAATTATGCCTGCTTTTGCGAGAATAGGCGGTGTAAGTATGGAATTTTCTCAATTTTTTGGAGGAACATCTTTGTTGATTTTGGTAGGTGTAGTGCTTGATACATTACAGCAGATAGAAAGTCATTTGTTAATGCGTCATTACGACGGGTTATTAAAATCAGGAAGAATTAAAGGACGTTCAGGCTCTGTGGCCGCTTATTGATTAAGAATGATTTATCTAAAAACAGATGAAGAAATAGAGTTGATGCGTTTAGCTAACCAATTGGTTGGTAAAACACAGGGAGAATTAGCTAAGCATATTAAACCGGGTGTTACAACGCTTCAACTTGATAAAATTGCAGAAGAGTTTATAAGAGACAACGGGGCATACCCGGCGTTCTTAGGCTATAATGGTTTTCCGAATTCTATCTGTACTTCAGTCAATGAACAAGTAGTACATGGAATTCCTTCAAGTAAAACCGTATTGAAAGAAGGAGATATTGTTTCTGTTGATTGTGGTACTGTGTTAAATGATTTTGTTGGTGATTCAGCCTATACCTTTTGTGTGGGAGAAGTTGAACCTGAGATAAAGAGACTATTAAAAATAACAAAAGAATCTCTTTATTTAGGTATTCAGCATGCGATTGAAGGGAAAAGAATAGGAGATATAGGCAATGCTATTCAAACTTATTGTGAATCGAATGGTTATTCTGTAGTCAGAGAATTAGTCGGTCATGGTATAGGACGCAAGATGCATGAAGAACCGGAAGTGCCCAATTATGGTCGTCGCGGACAAGGAGCATTATTACGTAATGGAATGTGTATTTGCATTGAACCTATGATTAATATGGGAAGTAAGAATGTTGCTTTTGAGCAGGATGGCTGGACTGTTCGAACAAAAGACAGAAAATGTTCTGCACATTTCGAGCATTGTATAGCAATACGTCCGGAGGGACCGCAAATTTTATCATCATTTGAGTTTTTAGAAGAAATTCTTGGTGATCGTAATTTAATATAAATATATTGCTAAACAAGCAGCAATTGAACAAGATGGAGTAATCGTCGAAGCATTATCTAATGCAATGTTTCGGGTTGAATTAGAAAATGGGCATGAGATAACGGCTCATATTTCAGGAAAGATGCGTATGCATTATATTAAGATTCTTCCCGGCGACAAAGTTAGAGTAGAGATGTCTCCATATGATCTATCGAAAGGTAGAATTGCTTTTAGATATAAATAAAAATAATATAATATGAAAGTAAGAGCATCTTTAAAGAAGCGTACTCCTGATTGTAAAATAGTAAGGAGAAAAGGACGCCTATACGTGATCAATAAGAAAAATCCTAAGTTCAAACAACGTCAGGGATAATTTGTTAATTTTGTAAATTAATCAATAGTAAGTAATTATGGCTATAAGAATAGTAGGTGTAGACTTGCCACAGAATAAGAGGGGAGAAATTGCTTTAACCTATATCTTCGGAATTGGTCGCAGTTCGGCAAACTCTATTTTAGAAAAAGCAGGTATTGATCGCGATATAAAAGTAAAAGACTGGACCGACGACCAGACTGCAAAAATCCGTGAGATTATCGGAATAGAATACAAAGTGGAAGGTGATCTTCGTTCGGAAGTTCAACTAAACATTAAACGTTTAATGGATATTGGTTGTTACCGTGGGATCCGTCATCGTATTGGTTTACCTTTGAGAGGACAAAGTACAAAAAATAATGCACGTACTCGTAAAGGAAGAAAGAAAACAGTTGCAAACAAGAAAAAAGCTACTAAATAATAAGAGTTAATATGGCAAAAAAAACAGTCGCAGCAAAAAAG
The DNA here is from genome assembly GCA_031264865.1 of Tannerellaceae bacterium. Classification (GTDB taxonomy): domain Bacteria; phylum Bacteroidota; class Bacteroidia; order Bacteroidales; family Tannerellaceae; genus DFXE01. Next base: position 1,829 of record JAISDJ010000010.1, read on the forward strand.
AGAAATGTGAAAGTCGACGCTTACGGTCAGGCTCATATTCATTCTTCTTTTAACAATATCATTATTACTCTTGCTAATGGTGAAGGTCAGGTAATCAGTTGGTCTTCTGCTGGTAAGATGGGTTTTAGAAGTTCTAAAAAGAATACTCCTTATGCCGCTCAAATGGCAGCGCAGGATTGTGCTAAGGTGGCTTACGACTTAGGTTTACGTAAAGTAAAGGTATATGTAAAAGGACCAGGTAACGGACGTGAATCCGCTATCAGGACTATTCACGGTGCCGGTATTGAAGTGACAGAGATTGTAGACGTTACTCCATTACCACACAATGGTTGTCGTCCTCCTAAAAAGAGAAGAGTATAATTAATTATCGTTTCTTGATATTGAATCCGGATTTGAGAATAGATTGCATATTAACCTTTCACTCTCTGTAATCGCGGCTGCTCGAGTCAGGGTTCAAACAGAACAATTAAAACAATAAAAAAAATGGCAAGATATATTGGACCAAAAACAAAGATTGCCCGTAAATTTGGTGAACCTATTTTCGGACCGGATAAAGTTCTGTCTAAAAAGAACTATCCTCCCGGACAACATGGTAATGCCAGAAAGAGGAAAACCTCAGAATACGGTATTCAGCTACGTGAGAAGCAGAAAGCAAAATATACTTATGGTGTATTGGAAAAGCAATTTAGAAACTTATTTGACAAAGCAGCCCGTTCACGTGGTATTACCGGTGAAGTGTTATTACAATTACTCGAAGCGCGTTTAGATAATTTAGTGTTTCGTTTAGGTATTGCTCCAACAAGAGCAGCTGCCCGTCAGTTGGTATCTCACCGTCATATTACTGTAGATGGAAAAGTGGTAAATATTCCTTCTTATTCAGTAAAACCCGGTCAGATAATTGGTGTGAGAGAAAGATCAAAATCTTTGGAAGTTGTAGTTGACGCTTTAGCAGGTTTCAACCATAGCAAATATCCATGGATCGAATGGGATCAGCCTTCTTTAAGCGGAAAATTACTGCATCTGCCTGAAAGAACTGATATACCGGAAAATATTAAAGAGCAGTTGATCGTAGAATTATATTCTAAATAATAATAATAAGATTTCCATGGCGATATTAGCATTTCAAAAACCCGATAAAGTATTAATGTTAGAAGCGGACAATTTCTTTGGCAAATTTGAATTTCGTCCGTTGGAACCCGGTTATGGGATTACCATTGGTAATGCTCTGCGCCGTATTCTACTGTCATCACTTGAAGGTTTTGCTATTACATCCATAAAAATTGAAGGTGTTGAACATGAGTTCGGCTCAATTCCCGGAGTTTTAGAAGATGTGGCAAATATCATATTGAATCTGAAGCAAGTAAGATTTAAGCATATTGTTGATGATATAGAGAATGAAAAAGTGAGTATTACTGTTTCGGGTTCGGAAGTGTTCAAAGCCGGTGATATTGGTAAACAACTAACTGGATTTGAAGTATTAAATCCTGATTTAGTTATTTGTCGTTTAGACCCGAGTGCAAGTTTTCAAATTGAATTAGCGATTAATAAAGGACGAGGCTATGTTCCTGCAGAAGAAAACAGAGAACTAAATTCAGAGATACGAGTTATAGCAATAGATTCGATCTATACTCCTATACGTAATGTTAAGTATTCGATTGAAAATTTCCGTGTAGAGCAAAAGACGGATTATGAAAAGTTAATTCTTGAAATAGCCACAGACGGTTCTATTCATCCGAAAGAAGCTTTAAAAGAAGCCGCAAAGATTTTGATTCACCATTTCATGTTGTTCTCCGATGAGAAGATTGCTATTGAAACGGTTGATGCTGATAGCAATGAAGAGTTCGACGAAGAGGTACTTCATATGCGTCAATTGTTAAAGAGTAAATTGTCGGATATGGACCTTTCTGTTCGTGCATTGAATTGTTTGAAAGCGGCTGATGTTGAAACTTTGGGCGAATTGGTTAAGTTCAATAAGAATGACTTGCTGAAATTCCGTAATTTTGGAAAGAAATCACTTACTGAGCTTGATGAATTGCTTGAAAGCCTGAATCTTTCTTTCGGTATGGATATCACTAAATATAAATTAGATAAAGAGTAGTAAAGCAATGAGACATAATAAGAAATTTAATCATTTAGGCCGTACCAACACTCACCGTCAGGCAATGCTGGCGAATATGGCATCTTCTTTGATCAAGCATAAGAGAATCTTTACAACGACGGCAAAGGCAAAAGCGCTTCGTAAATATATTGAACCAATTATTACAAAGTCTAAAGAAGATACTACTCATTCAAGACGTGTAGTATTTAGTTATTTGCAAGATAAAAATGCCGTAACTATACTTTTTCAAGAGATATCACAAAAAGTGGCCAACCGTCCGGGAGGTTATACCAGGATACTGAAAACAGGAAATCGTTTAGGCGATAATGCGGCTATGTGCTTTATTGAATTGGTAGACTACAACGAAAACATGTTGAAGGATACTAAGAAGAAAGCGGCAAAGACAACAAGACGTTCTCGTAAAAAATCAACCGAAGAAGCTACGACAGTAACAGCACCTGTAGTAGAAGAGGCAGTTATAGTAGAGGCTCCTGAAGTTGAAGTGGTAGCACCTGAAGTTCCGGAAAAGGAAAAAGAACAGGCAGAATAATGATATTTTAATATCTATTTAAATAGAAAAGAGAGGCTTCTTGATTTTTCATGAGGCCTCTCTTTTTTTATTGTATTGCCGAATTTCAGGCATTTTATTTATTATTGATTACCTTTTCGAATGAGCTGGTAAAGTCGGAATTGAATAATGTTTTGTATTCTTTGACGAAAAATGTATAAGCTTTCTGGGCTAATCCGTATTTTCCCATTTGCACAAGGTTGTGGCACTTGATGCTCAAAGCGTCTTCATTTAAAGAATCATGCATGAAAATGGCATCGGCGAGGTTTATGCAGATTTGAGGAGATTTACGGATAAAGGGTTGTTTGTAGACTTCCAGTAATAAGTCGATTAATTGATTTGAAAAATCAGATTTAAATGAATCTATCCATTCAGTCTGGATGTTGGGAAGCAGTTCTCCTTTAGATACAATAGCTAATAAAATCTTTATATTATCTTGGGTAGCCGATCCTATGTCGGAAGAAATAATATTCATTAACGACAATACGTTGGTGTAATCGCAATAGATATCATTTCCCAATTCAATACTCCAGTAAATATCTTGATTTTTAATTTGTAATCGGCCGATATGTTCAAATAATTGTCTGAGTTTATTCATGAAAACACCCCGGTTATTCTTAGCGCTTTCATCACTTTTATCATACCATAACATGTCTTTTAGTTTTACAGACGAAATACCCTTTCCGTTTCTAACGGTGTTTAATAAAAGTAAGATAAAAAGTTGACGGAGCATAGGAGTGAAATCCTTTGTGATATCTTCTCCATTTTTGTTGAATACCTGAAAGCCGCCAAACAAGTAAATGGCTTGTTTTTTAGGATGTTCATAAGTGCTAATCTTTTCCTTTTTTAGGTTTAGTGATTTATGCCTTTTTTGTTTTTGGAAGATTAACAATGCACAAAAAGCCAATAATACACATAGTGAGGCGCCAAAGACAATCCAGAGCCGGGATATTGAATGCGAATCTCCTTTGTAATCTTGATATAGTTTATCCGGGGTTAGAGGAGGTATTGACAATGTATAAATGGATATTTCGCATGATTCGTCTCGTTGTGCGTTGGCTACTACGGCTATTAGCCGTTGGGAAGACCTGTCGAGGAACAGATCGACACAAGACCTGACATCTTCGAAATGAAAAGGGATACTATCAGCTACTACTTTGTATTCGGGTTTATCTAAAGAGAATTGTAGCAGAGATAAATTCGTATAGAATTGTTGTGTGGAGAATGTGAGAGCATAAAACGACTTTCCATCGGTTTCGTCAGGGATAAGGGTGCTTACCACGGCAAAGTCTTTCTGAGGATTTTCCATTTCCCATATTTTTACGGATTCCAATGTCCTTAGATTAATTTTAAACAAGTTATAGTAACTTTGGGGAGAGATGTTTTGATTACCGGTTTCGTTCCCATATCCGCCAAATACAATCGCATATTGTTCGTCGAGCATTCCGAATCCACTTAGGTAACGAGGTTGGATACGATCTCCTTTAAGAGATAATTTTTCCCAGTTTTTTGTTTCGTAGTTGTATCTGTTTATTTCGTTTTTGTATTTATGGTGGCCATATCCGAAGAATATGTAGAGGCAGGTGTCTATCGGGAAAAAGAGACGGTTGTGGTGCCAATAGTCGGGAGGGAGGCTGGTGGAGTAGGCCTTGTTCCAGTTTTGTGAGAGAGTGTCGTAGGATAAGACTTCTTTTCCTTTGTCTAATTCGAACACATAGCAATTATACGTTTTAGTTAACGGGTTATATATCAGGTTATTTGAGTTGGACGAATTGAATATTAACTTATTAGTTGTTTCATTTTCCGTCAGTGTGTTTGTTCGAATCGCATAGCGGTAAAATATATTCCGGTCGAAGATAGCTATTTCATTGTTATCGGAATTGTAACAAAATTGAGGATTTATTCGTGTTTTCAGAGTTACTTTCTTTTGCCAGATGGCGTGGCGATCCAGTATCCATTCTGCGTTTTCGCAAAAGGCAAAATGATTTTTGATATTGTCGTAAACGCCGTTTTCTACGTGTTTTGAGAGGGGCCAGGAATAGATAGGAGTTCCTTGTATGGCGGTTATTTCCAGATTTTTTAGAGAGAAGGCGGGTACGTCGGTTGTTTGGAAACGAGAGTAGTTACTTTTACCAAAGACGATGTTTACTTCGTTGAAATACTTTAGCAGAGAGCTTTGTTTTGAGAATTTATTGTTTCCGACAGAGGCATCTATCCGGTTGTTTTTTATATCTATGACAATTTCAAAGCGGATGTATTTACCGTAATCTATCTCACTGCTGTTAAAGGGCTGGCTGAAGAGTATATCGTGAGAAGGGGAGATGAAGGAGACCATTGTTTGGCCGGTATTGTCTATTTCACTTAGTATGAGGTCTATATGATGTCTTTCTTCTGCGATGATACGGAAGACGGAGCCGAAGGGATGTACCCAATCCGTGTCGAATTTTGCGTAGAAAGACATTCGGAATCCTTGGGGGAAGGAGAAGGGTTTTTCCGGGGTAAGGTTAAGGCTGGTCCGTTTTTCTTTTTCTACTTCATATGATTTGAATCGCAGACCATATTTAACCTGCTGTCCACATAGGATTGTAGACGCACAAATAAATAATAATAAAGCATTTAGTGCTTTGTTCATAACAGAATATTACTATGTTGTAAGGATAACCT
>JAISDJ010000032.1 GCA_031264865.1 Tannerellaceae bacterium
AAATGAGCCGGTTTTATAACAAAAACTTTGAATTGCTTGAGCCGTATGAGGGGAAACTCTCACGTACGGTTCTTAGGGGGGAAAGGGGCAGCAATGCCCCCGACCTACCCGACACGCACATTGTCTTAGTGGATACGGGTAACTCGTATCAGGGATTATGCAACCTGATTAACCGGAAAACTGGCGGTCAGGACGGGGTATATTTTACCTATACGGAGCAAAATCCCATTGCTTTTAACCCCTTTTATACGGACGATAACGTCTTCGATATTGAAAAGCGTGAGAGTATAAAAACGTTAATCCTTACCCTGTGGAAAAGGGATAACGAGCCGCCTACACGAGCGGAAGAAGTCGCCCTGTCCAATGCCGTGAGCCAGTATATTGACAAACTGAAAGCAGACAGGAAACTGGAACCGTCTTTCAATACTTTTTATGAGTTCGTCCGTGATGATTACCGGAAAACATTGGAAGATAAGAAAGTCAGGGAAAAGGATTTCGATATTGCCAACTTCCTGAACGTGCTTGAACCCTACTATCGTGGGGGCGAATACGACTTCCTGTTGAACTCAGACAAACAACTGGATTTATTCTCTAAACGCTTCATTGTCTTTGAGATTGATGCCATAAAAGACCATAAAATCCTATTCCCGGTGGTTACGATCATCATCATGGAAGTTTTTATAAACAAGATGCGCCGTTTGCAGGGTATCCGTAAGATGATATTGATCGAGGAAGCATGGAAAGCGATTGCGAAAGAAGGTATGGCAGAGTATATTAAGTACCTCTTCAAGACTGTTCGTAAGTTCTTCGGGGAAGCCATTGTCGTTACACAGGAAGTCGATGATATTATCGCTTCGCCGATTGTAAAGGAGAGCATTATCAATAATAGCGACTGTAAAATCCTGTTAGACCAACGCAAATACATGAATAAGTTTGACAGTATTCAGGCGTTGCTCGGATTGACCGAAAAGGAAAAGTCGCAGATACTCTCTATCAATATGTCCAATGTACCCAGTCGTAAATATAAAGAAGTCTGGTTCGGTTTGGGCGGTGTTCAATCTGCCGTCTATGCCACAGAAGTAAGTCTGGAAGAATACTACACGTACACAACCGAAGAATCGGAGAAAATGGAAGTATTACAACTGACCGAAAAACTGGACGGCAATATCGAACTGGCTATCAAACAGATTGCCGAAAGCAAATGGCAGGAGTACGGGGGATAATGCCATGAAAAGAAAAAAGAGTAAGCCCTTTCCGGCATCGCAAGTAGATACCTCTTTCCCTATCAGTGATATATGCGGAATGTGGAAAAGCCTTTGCGGTTCCCCCGACATTGAAATCTATTATGACGGTAGTCGGTTCCGGTTGCAGTTTTCCTATAAACAAGATACGGCGTTTACCGTCCCTTTGTCCCAATGTTGGGGGATTACCTTTTTCAATTTCTACGGCATCATTCGCATTGCCTACGATGATGAGCGGGATATGCTCTCGCTGACCAACGAAGGCGAATACAAGAGGGTGTACAATGAGGTATAACCCTAAAAATCAGTAATCAATTTAAAAAGTAAAAAGTATGAATCGACGACAAGAAGAGAGCAATCAAGCAATGGTTTGCTTGGATTGCCGAAGCGCGAAGGAGAAAAACAAGTGTAGCGCAGTTAAACGAATAATTCTATGCCTGACGGTGGCTTTGTCCATGTTCCCGTTTCAGGCAAAAGCGCAGTGGGTAGTAACCGATCCCACCAACCTGGTTCAGAATATTGTCAGTGCAGTGCAAGGTACATCGACGGCTGCCAATATGATAAACAACGTAAAGGAGTGTGCCAACATTTACAAGCAGGGTAAGGAGTATTACGATATGCTCAAATCTGTAAATAATTTGGTTAAGGACGCACGGAAGGTAAAAAAGACCATTGAAATGGTAAGTGAAATTACCGACATCTATGTAAATGGCTTCAATAAAATGCTTGCCGATCCGAATTTCACAGCGAATGAACTCGTGGCTATTTCCGGCGGTTACGCCAAACTGTTGGAAGAAGGGGGTTCACTGGTTACGGACTTGAAAAATATCGTAACGGGTGGTAACGGACTTTCCTTATCCGATAAAGAGCGCATGGAAGTAGTCGATGAGGTCTATACTAAAATGGTGGAATACCGCAACCTAACAAAGTATTTCACGCAAAAAAGTATATCCGTGTCGTTCATCCGTGCCAAAGAAAAAGGAGATACAGAGAGAGTATTGGCATTGTATGGCACTCCGTCCGAAAGATATTGGTAATCAAAATTAAAACAGTTAGTTATGAATTTTGATAACCTACATCAGATTCTTGCGAATCTATACCAAGATATGATACCTCTTTGCGGCGACATGATTGGTGTTGCAAAGGGGTTGGCAGGACTGGGTGCTTTGTTTTATGTAGCATACCGTGTATGGCAGGCGTTAAGCCGGGCAGAACCTATCGACGTGTTTCCGCTTCTCCGTCCGTTTGCGATTGGACTGTGTATTATGTTCTTCCCGACCATAGTATTGGGAACTATCAACGCTGTGATGAGTCCGATAGTTAAAGGTGCGCATACCATAATGGAAAATCAGATAACTGATGTTCAACAATTGCAACAGAGAAAAGACCAGTTGGAGTATGATGCACGGGTTAGAGAGGGTAAAGCATGGATGGTTGATAATGAAGAATGGGATAAGAAAATGGAAGATCTCGGTATGTGGGATGCCCCCGAAATTATCAGTATGTGGGGCGAACGTGCGTGGTATGACATTAAAGAATGGTTTCGACAACTGATCAGGGACTTCTTTGAACTCCTGTTTAATGCCGCCGCATTGACCATTGATACACTACGAACCTTCTTTTTAGTCGTGTTGGCCATACTGGGGCCGATAGCGTTTGCTTTTTCCATTTATGACGGATTTCAGGCAACGCTGACCCAGTGGCTTACACGCTATATAAGTGTCTATTTATGGTTGCCTGTGGCAGATATATTCTCTGCCGTATTATCGAAAATACAGGAATTAATGCTGAAAACCGATATAGCGTTACTGGAAGACCCTACTTATATCCCCGACGGTTCAAACGGGGTGTATATCGTATTCCTGATAATCGGCATTATCGGATATTTCACGATTCCGACAGTAGCGGGTTGGATAATACAATCAGGTGGTGCAGGTGCATACGGAAGTGCAGTAAATAAAACAGCAGCCAAAGCAGGGGGCGTTGCCGGAGGTGTGGCAGGTTCGGTAGCAGGGAATGTCGGCGGTCGCTTGCTCGGTAAATAATCAAATTAATCATTAAACAAATGGAATTTAAGAGTTTAAAAAACATTGAAACAAGTTTCGAACAGATACGGATTATTGCTATTGTGTTTGTCGTGTTGTGTACGGGGATTACCGGATATGCGGTATGGAACTCGTTCAGCTTTGCGGAAGCACAACGGCAGAAAATCTATGTATTGGATGAAGGAAAATCGTTGATGCTTGCTCTCTCGCAGGATTTGTCGCAAAACCGTCCTGTGGAAGCAAAAGAGCATATCAAGCGATTTCACGAACTGTTCTTCACTTTATCGCCTGATAAGAGCGCCATTGAATCAAACATCAACAGGGCACTCTTTCTGGTGGATAAAAGTGCTTTTCGCTACTATCAGGATATGCAGGAAAAAGGTTACTACAACCGGATTGTGTCGAATAATATTAATCAGGTTATTCAGATTGATTCTGTCGCCTGTAATCTCGATACTTATCCCTATAAGGTGGTAACCTATGCACGGCAAAGGATTATCAGGGCAAGTAACATTACCGAACGAAGTTTGGTAACACGTTGCGACCTGATTAATTCGGTACGTTCCGACAATAACCCTCACGGGTTCACAATGGAACGCTTTGAGATTATAGAAAACAGGGATTTACAGACTTTAGAACGATAAGCCATGATAAAGGAAAAACTAACAGCCATTAAGGACTGGTTTGAAGACGGCTTACGGTCATTGTTAGGGCGGATCACACCTGACGGTCGGATTATCGTAATCCTTGTTATGCTTTTTGTATTTGGCGCAGGTTCAATCTACATGACGGTTTCTTCCATTTATAATATGGGAAAGAAAAGCGGTCAAGAGCAAATGAAAATTGAACATATCAAACGGTTGGAACTGGAGCAACAGCAAAAAGCGGATAGTATAAACCATAAAAACAATTTCAATTATGAGTAGTGAAAATGAAGGAAACGACCGTAAACCGGACGTTCCCGAAACTAAAAAGGAGAGTAAGCCCAAAAAGGAACTTACTCCGCAGGAATTGCAGAAACGGAAAAAGATGCTCATCTATCCATTGTTCTTCCTGATTTTTGCAGGGGCTATGTGGCTCATCTTTGCACCCTCCGGCGATAAAGCGGAACAGCAATCTGACGGTTTTAATCCCGAACTGCCGATACCTAAAGAGGACGGTATTGTAGGCGATAAGCGGACGGCTTACGAACAGGAAGCCATGCAGAACAAGCAAAACGAAAAGATGCGGAATTTGCAAGACTTCGCTTATTTACTCGGAGAGGAAGAACGCAAAACACAGGTAGATAGTCAGGTAGCTACGATACCGGATGAAGGGAACAGTTACAATTATGGGAACAGTTCCCGGACTACCTCGACGATCCAATCTTCGGCGCAAGCCTATCAGGACATTAACCGCCAGTTGGGAAGTTTCTACGAAGAAACAACTTCCGAAACGGATAAACAGGAACAGCTTGCAATGGAAGAACGGATTCAGGACTTGGAACGGCAACTGACTGAAAAGTTGGAAGCCGATAAGCAACTGGAACTGATCGAGAAATCCTATGCGATTGCATCAAAGTATATGCCCAACGGACAGGAACAGCAACAATCAGCACCGATAGACACAAAGGAAAAGATTGTTCCAAAGCCAGTTTCACAGGTGCATAAGAGCGTGATTTCGTTGCTATCGGCTCCGATGAGCGATGATGAGTTTATCGACGTTTTCAGTAAGCCCCGTAACATGGGATTTATCACGGCTGCCGGAAACGAAACGATAACGGACAAAAACAGTATCAGGGCTTCTGTCTATCAAACAATAACTATCTCCAACGGGAAAGAAGTGCAGTTACGCTTACAGGAGCCGATGCGAGCCGGAAATATGCTGATTCCTGCCAATACAATCCTTACGGGAAGTGCGAAAATCGGCGGGGAACGCCTGCATATAACCATTACCTCTATTCAATATGCGGACAATGTGATACCGGTTGAAATGGAAGTGTACGATATGGACGGTATGCAGGGCATTTTCGTTCCGAACTCGGACGAAGTAACTGCCATGAAAGAGATTGCCGCCAATATGGGTACGTCAATGGGCAGTAGCATAACCATAACCGACGATGCAGGCTCACAGCTTGCCGCCGATTTGGGGCGTAGTCTTATTCAGGGAACATCGCAGTTCTTCAGTAAGAAAATGCGGGAAGTAAAAGTAACCCTGAAAGCAGGTTACAAAGTATTGCTGCTTCCCAAAGCATAAGTAAACAAATAACAAAAGGGTCTGCGACCCCCACTAAAAAAATCCAAATAGTAATAAGTAATTAACAATTAAAACAAAATTCGTATGAAACGATTCATTTTCGCACTCGCTATGATCGGGTGCATCTTTACAGCAAACGCCCAAGAAACAGAGAAACAGACGGCTGAAAAACAAGAAGTAATAAAAAATTCGCCCTCGAAAGGGGATTACTTCGACGGTCTGACCAGACCTGTAACATTCAACCGTATGATACCGCCTTATGCCTTAGAGGTTACATTCTCAAAGACGGTGCATATCATCTTTCCGGCAGCGATCCGTTACGTCGATTTGGGTTCTGCCGATCTGTTGGCAGCCAAAGCGGACGGAGCAGAAAATGTACTCCGTGTGAAAGCGGCTCTGAGGGACTTCTCCACAGAAAGCAATTTGGCAGTCATTACCGAAGACGGCGCATATTACATGTTTAATGTCAAATATGCCGATGAGCCTGTGAAACTCTCTATTGAAATGACCGACTTTATCCATGACGGGGAAGCCGTAAACAGACCGAACAATGCAATGGAGATTTATATGAGGGAACTGGGGAGCGAATCGCCACTACTGGTTAAACTGATAATGAAGTCCATATATAAGAATAATGACAGGGAAATAAAGCATATCGGTTCTAAGCGGTTTGGCATCCAATACACGCTCAAAGGGATATACACGCATAACGGCTTGCTTTATTTCCATATGCAACTGAAAAATTCTTCCAACGTGCCGTTTGACGTGGATTACATTACTTTCAAAATCGTAGAGAAGAAAGTCGCCAAACGTACCGCCATTCAGGAACAGGTAATTATGCCGCTTCGGGCGCATAACAACCTGACCTATATCGGTGGGAAAAAGACCGAAAGATGTGTCTTTACCCTGCAAAAAGTCACTATTCCCGATAATAAACAGCTTATCATCGAACTGAACGAAAAAGAGGGTGGCCGTCATCAATCTTTTATAGTTGAGAACGCCGACCTCGTTCGTGCCAAAGTCATCAACGAATTAAAAACAAAGTAAAATGAAACGGCTATCTCTTATACTAACGTTGGCGTTGTTCCTGGTCTTTACAGACCAGCTACACGCCCAACGTTGTTTACCCGGTATGCAAGGCATACAGGTAACAGGCGGAATGGTGGACGGTTTTCATTCAAAGGATAACCGGAACGAATTGGGATATTATTTCGGGCTGCAAATGGCGACTTATACCAAAAACGCCAACAAATGGGTTTTCGGTGCGGAGTTCCTGAACAGGTACTACCCGTATAAAGAAGACAGGATACCGGTCAGCCAGTTTACTGCTGAAGGTGGTTATTTCCTGAAATTCCTATCGGACAGAAACAAAGTAGTCCTTTTCTCTTTGGGCGGTTCGGCTCTTGCCGGATATGAAACAAGCAACTGGGGAGAAAAAACGCTCTTTGACGGTTCTACGCTTCAAAACAAAGATGCTTTCATCTATGGCGGTGCAATCACGTTGGAAATGGAAACGTATTTGTCCGACCGTATTGTATTGCTCCTGACTGCCCGTGAACGGGTATTATGGGGAACATCGACGGGACATTTCCATACGCAATTCGGGTTGGGACTGAAATTTATAATCAATTAGTACCATGAAAGAGAATGATGAATGGTACACGCCAGTTGAGATTATACGTTCTCTCGGCGAATTTAATTTAGACCCGGCATCTTCTCCCGAAGCATTCAGGCTAAACCAATCGGCAAGGAAAATCTATACTGCACAGGATAACGGATTAATACAATCATGGCACGGTAGGGTTTGGTTAAATCCTCCGTATTCCAATCCGTTGTTGCAGGATTTTCTCAAAAAAATGGCTGAACATAACAGGGGGATCGCTTTGGTGTTCTCGAAGATTGAAGCCAAATGGTTTCACGATATAGTCTTTGAATACGCTACGGCAGTAAAGTTCCTATATAACCGTATCCAGTTCTTGAAGCCGGACGGGACAAAAGGAACGCAACCCCGAAACGGTTCCATGCTTGTTGCCTACGGAATGGCGGATGCGGAAATACTATCTAAAAGCCCGATAAAAGGGAAATTCCTTTATTTATAAACAACAAAAAGATAATTCACAATGAAAAAGTTTTTAGCATATTTTTTATATACGCTATTGCTATCGGCAATAGTCTGTGCCTGTAGTAACGATTTGGATGTTCAGCAGGTTTATACATTTGATCTTGTTACTATGCCCGTCCAGAAAAAAATCGTTCAAGGCGAAAGTGCGGAAATTCGATGCCAACTGGTAAAAGAGGGCGAGTACGAACAGGCGAAGTTCTTCATCAGGTACTTTCAGCCTGACGGAGTTGGCGAGTTGCGAATGGATGACGGAACGGTTTTTCTTCCAAATGACCTGTACCCACTAACTAAAACAACATTCAGGCTTTATTATACTTCACATAGCACGGGTCAGCAGGTTATCGACGTGTATATCGAAGATAACTTCGGTCAAGTCGTTCAAAAGACGTTCAGTTGGCAGAATGACAAAGGGGATGATGAAGACAACGAAGACGAAGAATAAGGGAAGTTGAATTAGCAAGCGTCCGCCAATAGTCCGGACGCTTGCTGTATTTACAGATAGATTATGGAATACATAATAACTTTCTTTATCGCCTTGATGTCCCTGTCTGCATGGGGACAGCCAACCGATTTTCTAAGCAGAAAACAAGAAATAGAAAAATGTACACAGCAGATCTACTCTATAAAAGAATTCTGGCGGATAGCCGATTCAATGCAAATGTCCGTCAGCGAATTATCCGACTATCCCGTAATATTTCCGATTAAGAAACCTGTAATCTCATCGGGTTTCGGAATGAGAAAGCATCCCATTTATAAAGTTCGGAAGTTCCATACGGGAATTGATATTCCGAAAATAAAGGGTACTCCCGTATATGTTACCGGTAACGGAGTGGTAAGCCGTAAAGGATATAATTCGGGATACGGGTATTTTATAGAGGTTGAACATTCAGGCAATTTCCGCTCATTCTATGCACATTTAAGCAAGATACTGGTAAATGTAGGGGATTCGGTAACGATAACCCAACAAATTGCTTGTGTGGGCAATACAGGGGTATCAACAGGTAGCCACCTGCATTACGAAGTAAGGAAAGACAAACGCTTCCTGAACCCTGCTGAATGGTGCTATTGCCTGTTAGCTATATTGAAAAACGAATTTATAAACGAAAAAACAGCATGAAATTTCTTACAACATATTTACAACCCGGAGAGGAAGTCAGGTACAGGGCAAGGATACATGTTTTCCTTTTCCTGCAACCTACCATATTACTGGGTATCGGGTTTATGTGTTACTTCGATGATTTCAAGATAACACATTATTTGGGTGTAACCCTATTATTTTTAGGATTGGTTTCGCTTGTGCAGCGTGTGTTTGTAAAGGTCGGCTCTGTCTATGCCGTTACGAACAGGCGTGTAATCATCAGAACAGGGGTAATCAGCCGTCGGACGGTAGAACTGGTACTGGCAAAATGTGAAGGCATACAGGTAGTGCAAAATGTGTTAGGGCGTATCTTCGGGTATGGTTCTATCGTTGTAACTACGGGCGGAGCGACCAACTGCTACTACTATGTGTCTAATCCGTTCCGGTTCAAAAGAGCGATAAATGAGCAGATTGCTTTGTACCGAATGTAAGTAAACGACTTATGGCAACTCTCTGAAAAACACTTGGCAAGGGATTTTGTCAGGTGTTTTTTTATGGGTAATTTTGCAGAAATAAGCAATTATCCAATTTTTCATGAAAAACATTTTAGACTATAAACACATTGCAGCAAGAAAGTTCTTTTTGAAAGGAGAGAGTTATTTTAGTGCTGATATGCCACCATATTTTATTTTTCAACCTCTTTTGGAAACTCTGTCCACTTCATTTAGAGGAAAGGTTTTATCTAATTTTTTATTGGAATATACCGATAGTAAAGGTAATCCAAAGAAAAAACACCCCTGTGATTTTGAAGGTGTAAACTACAAATTCTTAAATAATAAAGACGGAAAATATGCTTGGCGACCACTTCAATTAATACACCCTGCTTTATATGTATCTCTTGTTCATAAAATAACGGAAAAGTCTAGTTGGGATTTTATTAAAACTCGTTTTAAAGAATTTGGAGCAAATACCAAGATTAAATGTTATAGTATTCCTATTGAATCTGAAAGCGATCTTTCTGATAAGGCAGAAACTGTAACAAATTGGTGGCATACCATAGAACAACAATCTTTAGAACTTGCTTTAAAGTACGAATATACTTTACATACAGATATTACGGATTGCTATGGTTCCATATATACCCACTCCGTAGCTTGGGCTTTACATTCTAAAGATGTTGCAAAAAGAGAAAGAGACAAACCTTCTTTGATTGGAAATGTAATTGATAAACATCTTCAAGGAATGTCTTATGGGCAAACGAATGGTATTCCACAAGGTAGTCTTTTAATGGATTTTATTGCTGAGATGATTTTAGGCTATGTTGACCTAATATTATCAGAAAGATTAGATGAGGAAGGATTGAGTAAATATGAGATTATCCGTTATAGAGACGATTACAGGATTTTTTCAAACAATCCGCAAGAAGTTGAATTAATAGCAAAACATCTTACAGAAATCCTTATTGAGATGGGGATGAGATTAAATACACAAAAGACACTGGTATCCAACAATATAATTAGAGACTCAATAAAACCAGATAAACTTTATTGGATGCTTAATAAGAAAGGGGGGAAAAGTTTACAAGAACATTTGTTTTTAATTCATGAACTTGCGGAACAATACCCAAATTCAGGTAGTTTAATCAAAGCCTTAAACAAATATTATAATCGAATACAAAAAATAGAAGAAACAAACCATAATATACCTGTTCTTATTAGTATTCTTGTTGATATTGCATATAAGAATCCAAAAACATATCCTGTTGCTGCCGCAATATTAAGCAAGCTATTATCCTTAATTGCAACAGATGATATTCAAACATCAATCCTGAATCAAATAGTTACAAAATTTGATAAAATACCAAATACAGGACACATCCAATTATGGCTTCAACGAGTAACAATCAAAATCAATCGGGATCAAGCATATAAAGAATTACTATGTCAGAAAGTTAATGACCTTACTGTCAATATATGGAACTCTGAATGGCTGAATGACGAATTACGAAAAATAATAGAAGAAGAGCCAATTATTGATGAAGAAGTAATTGATGAAATTGATATAATTATTGATTCTGACGAATTTCAATTATTTGACTATTAGAAAAGGCTTTTTGTTACTTTTTCTCCCCGTTCATTTAGCCAGTCATGGAAAAAGTAACGGGCGGATAACTGCGCCCGTCTGTTCATGCTATATCAGTTCCAAACATATCATTGAAAAAAGTTACCAGTTCCTTTCGGTGTAAGCTATCCCAATACAGGGAAGCAGGATGATATGGTTCATGCCGTCCGATTTCATAGGCAATATCTAATTTTGTGAAGCGTTTGCCTTCATTATAACGCATTTTAGTACCGGGCAACCAGTTATTCCGTCTTTGTTCCTGTCGGATTGCTATTAGTTGGGTTAGCATATACGCATAATTTTCGCCTACTGTATGCCCTGATTCCATTTTATAAGGACTTTCTATGCAGTCCCTACATTGCCTGATAGCTGCATCAAGGTCTGTTACCTCGATACTGTTTCCTGTGATGTCTTTTATTGTTTTCATGCCTGTTCCTGTTTTGAGTGTGATATATACCATGCGTCCCGATAATTGTCGCCTAACAAGTTAAATGCACCTGTTAATCTACTA
>JAISDJ010000149.1 GCA_031264865.1 Tannerellaceae bacterium
TTATTAAAGATCAGTTGCATGAAAAAACAAATCTGAAAGAAGAAAAAATCAATAAAGTAAGCCGGTTGGTTGAAAGTTTTTCAGGTATTCGTGTAGCGCCCAATCGCCCGATTGTAGGAGAGTCCGTCTTCACCCAATGCGCCGGCGTACATGCAGATGGAGATAAGAAAAACTGCCTTTACTACAACGACCTGCTTCCCGAACGTTTCGGCCGTGTGCGTGAATACGCTTTAGGAAAAACATCCGGCAAATCGAACATCAGCAAAAACCTGGAAGCGCTGGGCATTGATATGGATGATGAAACGATGAGAAAAGTAACGGAGCGCATCATCGAGTTGGGAGACAAAAAAGAAATGGTTACACAGGAAGACCTTCCTTATATTATCAGTGATTTATTAAATCAGGAAGCAATGGCCGACCAGAAAATCAAAATACTAAATTATTCGTTATCTTTGGCACAAGGTTTACGTCCGGTAGCTACCTTGAAAATAGAGATTGATGGGGAAGCATACGAACAATCAGCTTCCGGGGATGGACAATATGATGCCTTTATGCGTGCACTCCGAATGATTTATACGGATTTGGGACGTCCCTTCCCGATGCTGACCAATTATTCCGTCTCGATTCCACCGGGTGGACGAACCGATGCATTCGTGCAAACAATCATCAGCTGGAATTTTGCAGGGATTGATTTTAAAACCCGTGGATTGGATGGCGACCAGACGGAAGCTGCTATCAAAGCAACTATTAAAATGCTGAACAGGATTGAATCCGGAAGTTAGGAGTTATCCGGCTTCCACAAAATACAGATTATGAACAAAAGGTTAACAATTGCGCTCGTAGCGCACGACAGACGAAAAGTAGATATGGTGGAATGGGCTGTACATAATGCGGATTTTCTGGCACATCATCACTTAGTCTGCACAGGTACGACAGGTGGATTAGTGGAAGAAGCGTTCGGAAACAAAGGTATTAACGCCGAAATCACCAAAATGCATTCCGGTCCGCTCGGTGGAGATGCTGAAATTGCAGCGATGGTCGTACGTAAAGAAATTAATCTGGCAATCTTCCTGATTGACGATCTGAACCCCCAGCCTCACGAAGCAGATATCCAAATGTTGCTTCGCCAGTGCCGGGTACATAATGTTCCTATTGCTTGCAACCGCTATAGCGCCGACTTAATGATTACCAGTTCACTTTGGGACGATGATAATTATACGCCATCCGAACCTAAATACATTCAATTCTACAGAGATTAAATAATTATTCATATATAAAATAAAGAATGAAAATAAACATAGCAGTATTGGCCGGTGATGGCATTGGCCCCGAAATAATAGAACAAGGAATGAAAGCTATCAAAGCTGTATGTAAGAAGTACGGACATGATTTAACCTATAAAGAAGCGCTGGTAGGAGCAATAGCTATTGATCGGACAGGGAATCCTTACCCGGAAGAGACACATGAAATTTGTATGGCAAGCGACGCTGTATTCTTTGGAGCCATCGGCGATCCGAAATATGATAATAATCCTTCAGCTAAAGTACGTCCGGAGCAAGGATTATTAGCCATGCGGAAAAAGTTAGGATTATATGCCAATATCCGTCCGGTAACTACTTTTCCCTCGTTAATCCACAAATCGCCCCTCCGTTCGGAACTTGTAGACGGAGCCGATTTCATGTGTATCCGGGAATTAACAGGCGGGATGTATTTCGGTCGCCCGCAGGGAAGAAGTGAAGACGGTAACACGGCTTATGATACCTGTATCTATACACGCGAAGAAATCGCCAGAATCGTTCGATTGGCTTATGTCTATGCACGGAAACGCCGCAAAAAGGTGACAGTCGTTGATAAAGCCAATGTATTAGCGACATCTCGCCTGTGGAGACAGGTAGCGCAGGAAATCGAAAAAGAACATCCTGATGTGGAAACAGAATATATGTTTGTAGATAATGCAGCCATGCGTATCATCCAATGGCCGAAAAGTTTTGATGTAATGGTGACAGAGAATATGTTTGGCGATATTCTGACAGACGAAGCATCTGTAATCACCGGTTCGCTCGGCATGTTACCTTCCGCCTCCATCGGCATACACACCTCCGTATTTGAGCCTATTCATGGTTCGTATCCGCAAGCAGCAGGCAAGAACATTGCTAATCCATTAGCTACAATCCTGAGCGCTGCCCTGCTGTTTGAATATGCCTTCAACCTGATAGAAGAAGGAGAAGCCATTCGTGATGCAGTAATAGCCTCTATGAATGTAGGTATCATAACCGAAGATATCGCCCAGGAAGGAAAAGCCTTCAAGACTTCCGTAGTAGGCGACTGGATAGCTGATTATATTATGAATTGAGAGGGGAGGAATATAACGTAACCGAATAAAGATACGGAAATGGATAATATTCTTAGAATAAAGCAAGTTGAGGAAAAAATTATCACTATCGGAGGCGAAAAGGTATTGCTTGACAGCGATGTGGCTACATTGAATGGGCCAACTTGAAATCAAAAATTTTGACTTCAAGTTGGGGCGGTAAAAACAAAATCCCTAATGCATTCACAGAAAAAGGTTTGTATATGCTTGCTACTATTCTAAAAGGCGACACGGCGATTGAGACTACTTTGGCGATAGTGGAAACGTTTGCAAAAATCAGAGAACTGTCGCGTACTGTAGGGGAATTAGCAAAAGTACCTGATGAACAGGCACAGAAAACGCTTATGCAAAAAGGCGGCGAAATTATGTCGGACTTGATAGACAACGACCTCAATGTTACCGATACCGAAACTTCGTTTGAAATCAATTTTGCTGTGATGAAGTTTAAACATACAATTAAAAGAGGTAAAGATAAAAGACTATGATTGGTTTTTAATAATTTAGAGATTGCCCCAATATTGTTCGACCAATTCAAGTCGTTTGATAATACTTTCAGGTAGTAATAACGTTCCGGGAGATAAAACAGCATTAGCGCCGATTCGTGAATCATCGCCTACTAGAGAGCCGAATTTAGTTATAAAGTTCTATGGGTAAATAATCAGGGTCAAATAAAAAAGTAAACTTTTTGCCGGTATATTCATCTATCCTCACCGGTTCTACAGGCGGATCAGGGAAAGAAAACAATTCATAAAGCTATTTAATTCAATTGCAAACTTACAAATTTCTCACTACCCAACTATGGCAATTGCATCAAATATGATAAGCCTTTTTTCAAGAGGTACTTACCTTTTTTCGAAAAGGTAGGCATGAAATTTTTATAACTATTCAGCCACAGGCAAGGAGGGTATATTTTCTTATGTTATATATTTGTACGGATTATCTTTATTTATACAAATCATTTATTATTTGGTATGAAGAAATTAAAAGTGGCAATCACCGGGGCGGCAGGAAATTTAGGGGGATTACTTGCTTATAGCATGAAGGACAGAGACGTTGATTTGAATCTACTAATACACAAAAAGGCAGTGGCTGATGAATTGCTGAATAAAAGTAATATAACTGTTTTCTCTATTGATTTGGCGGATAAGTCAACATTATACGAAGCTTTGGAAAAGGTCGATGTGGTTGTTCATTTTGCAGGTGTATTGTTTAAAGCGAATCCCGAAAAATTTCTGCCTGTCACCAATACGATTTATTTCCGAAATCTGTTGGATGTGGCAGTGGAACAAAAGGTAAGACGTATAATCTTGATTAGTTTCCCACATGTGGAAGGAGAAACGACACCGGATTATCCGGCAAAAGGGAAACTGGACGGTAATCCCGAATCAATGCATGCCCGTACGCGTTTGGAAGAAGAAAAGCTTTTGTTCCGGTACGAAAAAGAATATGATTTTGAAGCTGTCTCCTTACGGGTTGGAATGGTATATGGGAAAGGGATATTGATGATTGATACCGGACAGTGGTTTGCTCGTCATTGGTTATTAGGCGTATGGAAACAAGCAACCTATATTCATCTTATCTCGAAAGATGATTTTGCAGATGCCGTCATAGCCGCTATTGAAAAAGAGAATATACAAGGCATTTATCATATAGGCGACGAAGGTATTCAGACCTTGCAACAATTTTTGGATGATATAACTCTATACAAAAGAAACGGCAAACCCTGGCGAATGCCGGTGTGGATGATTATGACCGCCGCCCGTCTGTTTGAAGGCGCCTCAGCTTTGTTTAACATCCAAAGTCCGTTAACTGTCGATTTCATCAAGATAGGAATGGTTTCCTATTATGGCGATACCTTCCGGATGCGGAACGAACTGCTTCCCCAGTTAAAATACCGTACATATAAAGACGGCATGGAGCTTTTCTGATTCATCGGGCTTATCGGCTTACAGCTTTTTCTTTATTGACAATCGGTAAGGCTATGATGGCGAAAAGTCCGCAGAGGGCTGTCCAAATGGTTTGAATGGTGTGTACTACAAGGGCGAAGGCTGCGGAATCGTTTTCGTTTACGCCAAAAATCATCAATGTAGAGATTACCATAAAATGCCAGGGACCAATACCTCCCTGTATCGGAACGGCTACGGCAATACTGCTCATGGTAAAAGCGATTAAGCCAACTCTTACTCCCAAGAAACGCGTGAAATCAAAGGCATAAAAGGCAATATAGAAGAAAAGAAAATAACCGCCCCAAATCAAGATGGTTTGAATAATAAAACGAAATTTCTTCTTCAACACCCAGACGCTTTTCATGCCTTCCAGGATATTATACAACATCCCTTTTGCTTTTTGTATCAGGGTAAGATGTCCGAAGCGGGTGAAAGTAAACCAAATGGCGGCAACCAATATAGCGACTCCTGCAAGCATCCAAAGCAAACTGAAATTCTCACGGAACCCTTCCAGCAATCCTGGGTTCCGATCGAAGAACTTACGGAAGAAGGAAATATTGAACACAAAAATAAAACAGGTAAGGAGACCTACCGTAAAGGTATCGGCTATACGATCTATCAAAAGCGTCCCGATCAATTTGGTAAAAGGTATTTTCTCATATTTTGTAATAACGCCGCAACGCCATACTTCGCCTACACGGGGAAAAACATAATTGACAGCATAATTGCCCAGCACAGCATAGATTACATTGATCGTCTTAAACCGCTCTCCTATCGAATCAATAAGCAACCCCCAGCGAAGGCCTCTCACAATATTAGCAAATAAACCGAAAACCAGCGATAGAAGAAGGATGTCATAACGGACACCCTTTTTTATTACCAGCCAGATTGCACTAAAGTCCATCTTACGATACAAGAACCAAAGCAACAAAAGACCTAGTAAAAGAGGAAGGAATACTTTTATAGTAGTACTTAGTAGTTTTTTATAATTCATCCGATACAAGATTCTTTAATATTTGTTGTATTTTTGTGTGTCTGCAAAGATAAGAATATATTTTAATACGAACATTTTCAACAGCAAGAAGTGATAAGAACGGTTAGACCGAAAAAGGCTTTAGGACAACATTTCCTGAAAGACATGCAAATTGCAAAACGTATTGCAGATACGCTGTCGGAGTATGAAGGAACACCAGTCTTGGAAATAGGACCGGGAACGGGTGTGCTTACCCGGTTTCTACTTGAAGCCGGGCACAACCTTACTGTAGTAGAGCTGGATATGGAATCGGTAGCTTATCTCGAAAAGCACTTCCCTGAATTGGAAGGACGAATCATTACCGGCGACTTTCTCCAACTAGATCTCTTACGGATATTCCCTCCTTCCTTTTGTGTGATAGGAAATTACCCCTACAATATATCGAGCCAGATTTTCTTTAAAGTATTAGATTACAAAGATCATATTCCCTGCTGCTCAGGTATGTTGCAAAAAGAAGTAGCCGAACGCCTGGCTGCAGGCCCGGGAAGTAAAACATACGGTATTCTCAGCGTCTTATTGCAAGCTTGGTATGATGTGGAATATCTGTTTACGGTAAGCGAACAGGTGTTCGATCCTCCCCCTAAAGTAAAGAGTGGCGTTATACGCATCAAAAGGAATAATCGTACCACATTAAACTGTGATGAGGCATTGTTTAAGACGGTTGTCAAAACCTCGTTTAATCAACGAAGGAAAACACTCCGTAATTCCATGAAACGATTATTAGGTAAAGATTGTCCTGATTATATATTACCCGTTTTCGACAAACGTCCGGAACAACTGTCTGTTGAACAATTTATAGAACTTACGCAACTTACCGAACGTTATCTGAAAACATAAACCGGAAATGTCTATGCTCGACCTCACAAAAGAATACATCGAAAGCCTGAAGCGCATTATCAGTCAGAAAGACGATGCCAAAGTACGGGAAATACTGAAAGACCTGTATCCGGCGGATATTGCAGAGTTGTTTCAAGAGCTGAATGCACAAGAGATCATCTATCTCTATTCGCTGATGGGTGACGAAGAAGCGGCCGACGTGTTGATGGAGATCGACGAGGAAGACCGGAACAAACTACTTAAAGAACTACCGAATGAATTAATCGCCAAGCGTTTTGTGGATAATATGGACACAGACGATGCGGTGGATTTAATGCGTAGCCTCGATGAAGATACACAGGAAGAGATTCTATCCCATATAGAAGATGTAGAGCAGGCAGGCGATATTGTAGACTTGTTGAAATACGATGAAGATACCGCTGGGGGACTAATGGGTACGGAAATGATTGTGGTGAACGAAAATTGGAGTATGCCGCAATGTATCGAAGAAATGCGCCGCCAAGCCGAAGAAATGGACGAAATCTATTATGTATATGTAGTAGACGACGACGAACGTTTACGGGGCGTACTTCCTCTTAAACGAATGATTACCAATCCTTCCGTATCGAAGATTAAGCATGTCATGAAAAAAGACCCTATCATTGTACACGACAATGATAGCATAGAAGAAGTATCGCAGGTAATTGCCAAATACGACTTGGTAGCCCTTCCGGTAGTAGACAGTATCGGACGGCTTGTAGGACGTATCACCATTGATGATGTAATGGATGAAGTACGCGAACAGCACGAGCGCGACTATCAGTTGGCTTCAGGTATCTCGCAAGACGTGGAAACAACCGATAATGTATTCATGCAAACGGCTGCCCGCCTCCCATGGCTCGTTATCGGAATGATAGGCGGATTGGGTACTTCCTTTATATTAGGCGGTTTTGAAAATGGTTTTGCCGCCAATCCCAAAATGGCCTTATTCATTCCCCTGATCGGTGGAACCGGTGGAAACGTAGGGATACAATCATCTGCTATCGTAGTACAAGGATTGGCCAACAACACGCTTAAAGCCGGTCAGATTATCCAACAAGTAGCCAAAGAATCGGCCGTTTCTCTCATCAATGCATGCACAATCAGCCTGATTGTTTTTATCTACAACTATTTCACTTTGGGCGACCAGGCTATTACAGCCTCCGTTTCACTCAGTCTTTTTGCCGTAGTAATGTTTGCCAGTATCTTCGGCACCGTAGTACCCTTGACATTGAACAAGATGAAAATAGATCCTGCCTTGGCAACCGGCCCGTTTATCACGATCACAAACGATATTATCGGCATGATGATTTATATGTTCATCGTGTCTATGTTACTGTAGAAATTCAGTGCAAAGTGGAATTAATATTAAATATTAAATGTAACTTTGTAATTGATTGCAGACAAACTCTATGCGTAGAAGAAACATATATTTGTTGTCTTTGATCATTTGTATTGTTACATCAGGATGCAGGACTTCCATGATGCAACTAAATGAAACAGACAGGATGCCCAAGCGTGAATTTCGTGGTGCTTGGATACAAACTATTTATCAAAACGAATATAAGGATATGTCTCCTGCACAAATGAAAAAAGACTTTATTCGTAAACTCGATTTTCTCCATGCATCCGGAATAAATGCACTTATATTCCAAGTCCGTCCTGAAGCGGATGCTTTTTATAAGTCGGAATTAGAACCCTGGAGCCGTTTTTATACAGGCAAACAGGGAGTAGCTCCTGAAGGAGAGTTCGATCTGATGCAATTCCTGATTGATGAATGTCATACACGTAATATGGAGTTTCACGCCTGGTTGAATCCGTATAGGGCCGGCGCTTCGGGAAACATGGAGTTTGCCGATTCCCATATAATAAATCAATATCCAGGGCGTTTTGTACGATATAATAATCAAATCCTTTTTGATCCCGGGCAACCTCAGAATCGTCGCTTTATATGCAATGTAGTAAAAGACATTGTTAGTCGGTATGATGTAGACGCCATCCATATGGACGATTATTTTTACCCCTACCCTGCTTCCGGAGAATCTTTTCCCGACAACAGAAGTTTCGAACGATATGGTATACCCCAGGGATATACGGAAGCTACGCGAGGAGACTGGCGGCGAGAGAATGTAAACAAATTAATAGAAGAGCTAAAAAACACGATCCGGGAGGTAAAGCCCTGGGTGCGGTTCGGCATCAGTCCATTTGGTATATACCGCAACAAAAAAAGTACGCCGGATGGTTCCGGAAGCGAAACAAACGGTTTACAGAATTACGACGATCTATATGCGGATGTACTTCATTGGATTAAACAAGGTTGGATAGATTATAATATTCCTCAACTGTATTGGGAAATCGGGCACGCTACTGCCGATTATACCACCCTGATAAAATGGTGGAATGAGAATGCTAAAAACGGACATCTATATATCGGACAAGATGTAGCTCGCACAATGAAGGTAGATCATCTGAAGGAGAAAATGGATTATGTAAGAGCATTGCCGAATATAAAAGGTAATTGTTTTTGGCCGGCCAATGAAATCTTATGGAATAACAGAGGAATTGCCGATAGTCTCAAACAACATTATCATCGTTATCCGGCTTTAATTCCTGCTTATACCGGTATGCATGATGATTTGCCGGCTAAGGTGTTAAATGTAGAGGTGGAAAAACAGTCGAATGGATTATCCTTACATTGGAATGTAAAACAGAGGCCCGGCAATCCTCAGGCGGCTTACTATTTTGTTGTATATTGTTTTGCGAAAGGAGAGAAAATAGATTTAAACAACCCTGCCAATATATTGGAAATCACGAAAGAAACATCTTGTTTTCTTCCTTCTCACAATAAAGGGGAAACCCCTTTCCGTTTCGTGGTAACGGCTGTAGATCGCTATCACAACGAAAGCAAGGGTAAACGGATTAAATTGAAACTATAATAGCCTTATGTTTGAAGAAAGATGCAATAAATATACCGATTGTGCCGGCTGTGAGCAATTCAGTAAGGATATCTTCAAATATAGAAACTATCCCAGAGGAATGTTTATTCCAAAGGAAAGATGTTCGCAAAATATTATGTACTTCATTGTAAAAGGTGAACTATGGGTAAACAGTAACGAGCATCCCGACACAATATTGAGGGAAGGTGATTTTATCCTCCAGCCGGTTGGTTCGTCTGTCGAATTTAGGATTCATACGCCGGTAGAATGTATTCTTTATTTGTTCGACCGGCTACAAAACGTTTGTGATACCCGTTTCCAAAGCGGTCTTTCGTACGTGGAAGGAAGTGCTCCGTCTTCCTCTGTAATGAGTGCATGTGTTCCACTTCATTATTTCCTCGAAGGGATGAAGATGTTGCTATTGGATGATATGCTTTGTGCCGGTTTGATGCAATCCAAGCAAACGGAATTATTTTACTTGCTGAATTGTTATTATACTCTTAAAGAGTTATCTGGCTTTTATTCTCCGATATACAGCCATAACAGGAGCTTTCACTATTTTGTAATGAATAATTATCAACAGGTAAAAGACGTAGAAGATTTTGCCCGCTTAGGAGGTTATTCTACTCCTACATTCAGGAGAATGTTTAAAGAAACATTCGATGAACCGGCTTATCAATGGATGCTGAAACAGAAAAAGCAAGATATTCTTAACGATATAACAACCACTCAACTATCAATTACTGAGATTAGCACGAAATACGGTTTTGAATCGTTAGCGAACTTCTCACACTTCTGCCGATCTAACTTTGGAAAATCACCCCGCGCCTTACGTTCGGATTAAATTACCTGTACACCTGCTGTTGAGAATATTCGCTTTGTCTGTACTTCGATAAAGAAGAAGTTTCCAGTTGATTTTGCTTCTGTTGCTGTTGTTGCAGATATTGCTGCACTTTATCCATAGATCGTACAGGTTGTGAAGCAAGGGTGGATGACGTAGGCGTTGTATTCCGACTCTGCTGCTGCACAACACCATTAGGTTGTTGCGATCCTGTTCTTCTTCCGGTTTCCTGATACGTACTTTGCTGTTGTGAAGGATATTCACCTTGTCTGTATCTTAATGAAGAAGTAGTTTTCGGCGGATATTGCTTCTGTTGCTGTTGTTGTAGATACCGTTGCACTTTATCCATAGGTTGTGCGGATATTGAAGCGGGAGCAGAACCCGTAGAGATTGTATTCCGGTTCTGTTGTTGCACAGCGCCATTAGGTTGTTGCAACTCTATTCTTCTTCCGGTTCCCAGAGAAGCATTACTAATGCGTAAGGACTTTTCAAGTACATCCGTAAATGAATTGACAACATTGTTATTATAATCCAGGACCTTCCCTATCAAGACAATCTGACTTTTATTCATCCATGATTTATATGGAATATTCTTTTTATAGGCTAAAAACTGAATCAGGTCCTGATCGTTCTTAAGGACGGCATAAGCATCTCCTTTTGCAAATTCCAAGCCATAAAGATTTACTGCTCGTTCATACATTTTCCGTTTATTAGAACCGTTGACAATCACCGGTGGCAGATATAATATATCATTTCCCTTCTTTAAAGCCAAGGTTAAAGATAAACTTTCATGTTTACCTATATACATATGATTTATCTTAATATCCATATCTATATTCAGACTAAAAGATTGGCTTTTTATATTTGCCGAATTTAGTTTGATGGCTACCGATCCGGTAGCTTCGTTTGCTAGAAGAGTAACCGGAAGCATATAAAATAGTATGCTTATAATTATGCCGACTGTAACTTTCATGATATTCATAATTTTATAAGTTTATATTTTTTATTTTATAATGTATACTATACTAAGACCAAGTTTCGTAGGGCCAAAATAACTCTTTTTAAAGCGCCCTTCCGGTGTATTGGTTCTAATAATCGTTTTGTCATAGCCAAAGTTCAGATAACCGATTCCTGCAGAAAATTCGATATTGAATCGAGGGGTTACATATAATGAATATCCATAAGAAACGCCACCTCCGTAAGCTGTTCCCTTATAATGAATTCTCCTGCTGAAATCGATTAAAGGAACCTCCAGTCGGGAAATATCATAATTAAGATACATTCCGTGGACGCCGAAGAAATGTCCATTAAAACGTTCGAGCAGCCAATAACGCCCTTCCGGTTGGATCATCCAGTGCTTCCATACTCTGTCTCCTAATTCCCAACCATTATAATTTCCTGACAAATCTACAGAGAATTGTTTATTAATAACAAATTCCCCTCCCACATTAAGAGTTGCCGTTGCATCATAAACAATATTGCTTTTCACTGCTATCCACTGTGCATGCGAAGAAAGAAACATACAAAATCCAAATAGAAGACTCAACCAAATCTTGTTCATATGTGTTAACTTGTCAACATAATTAGTCGCAAATATAAAGAAAAAGTTCATCATTCTACGAAATGATCAAAAAAAATATGTGCTGCAAAGAAGGCTTTCTGTAATAACATAAAAAAAGTGGTATCTTTGTAAACAAATTTAGTTGGAATGAAACGGAAATATATACTACTGTTGACTCTCTTTCTAATCGTCTTAAATAGCTGTTCGGATAAGGATCATTTAAAAGAGATACGTCCGGTCCGTACTGTTTTTGTGTATATGGTAGCAAGCGATTTAGAAAATGACCTCAGAGGAAATATTGAAGACATGATTGCTGTTGCTACACCGGAAAATCTAAATGGCGGAAATTTGGTCGTTTTTTATTCCAAAAACAAAGAAGAAGCCGAATTATTTGAAATAAAAGAAGGTATGAATGGCGTGGTTACCCGTCATCATATTCGTGATTACGAGAATAAAAGCGCCATTTCACCGCTAGTAATGAGAGAGGTCCTTAATGAAGTTGTCTCCCTTTATCCTGCCGATAGTTATGGAATGATATTGTCCAGCCATGCCTCAGGATGGCTGCCTGCCAATTTCAAAAGTATGTTGCGCTCATTTGGAGAAGAAAATCAAAAAAATATGGAGCTAGATGAATTGGCGAGCGCATTACCCGACCATTTCTTCGATTTTTTACTTTTCGACGCTTGTAGCATGGGCGCTATCGAATGTGTATATGAATTAAGGAATAAGGCCGAATACATCATTTCATCTCCATCTGAGATTTTGTCGCCTGGATTCCCTTACCGAAAAGTATTACCCATTCTGTTCCAAAATACGCCCGATATGAATCAGGTAGCTGATGAATTTTACAACTTTTATTCAACTTATAGATATCATTATGGAAATATGTCTGTTGTGAAAACCGAACCATTGGATGAATTGGCCGGAATAGTCCGCATGATTGTTTCTACGGCGGGAGGAGAAGAAGCAACCCATGATTTGCCGTTTTCCGATCTTCAGATACTAAGTTATTTCAGTTCGCCAACTCATCTGTATGATTTTGGTGATGTAATCAAACGATTAGCTACAGATGAACAATACAGCCATTTCCAAACATCATTGGATAACGTCGTAACGGAAAAACGTTATACGGAAAGGATATTTTTCGCGGTAGTAGGTGATAGACCTGTTGAAATATACTCCGGTTTATCCGTTTATCCTCTTCAAAAGGAACTGACCGAGTTAAATACTTGGTACAGACAATTGGATTGGTATAAAGCCGTTTACGATAATTCATATCTGGAGATGAAAAGGTAGAGGACATAATCTTTAATATGGAGGAATGATAAAAACAAAAGGAATTACGAAAAGTTTTGGTTCTTTACAGGTTTTAAAAGGAATAGACCTTGTCGTTAATAAAGGCGAAATAGTAGCTATTGTAGGACCAAGCGGCGCCGGAAAAACAACATTATTACAAATCATCGGCACATTAGACACGCCGGATAGCGGCGAACTGGAAATAAACGGAACAAAAATCGGGAAATTGAACGACAAGGAACTTGCCGCTTTTCGTAACCATAATATCGGATTCGTTTTTCAATTTCATCAATTGCTCCCTGAATTTACGGCATTGGAAAATGTAATGATTCCTGCCTTGATAGGAAGAGAAAAATCACAAACTGCCGAAAGAAAGGCAAAAGATACGCTGGATTTCCTGGGATTGTCAGACAGGATAAACCACAAACCCTCCGAGCTATCAGGTGGTGAAAAACAACGGGTGGCGGTAGCGCGCGCTTTAATTAATAACCCTGCCGTCATTTTAGCAGACGAACCTTCCGGTAGTTTAGACACAAAAAACAAAGAAGAACTGCATACTTTATTTTTTGAACTTCGCGATAAGATGAAGCAAACGTTTATCATCGTCACTCATGATGAACAATTAGCCAAACATACCGATCGTATTATCCACATTAAAGACGGAATCGTGATAGAATAAAACAATGAATTGGCGTGATTTACTATATTTCTCTAAAGGAGAAAGGCAGGCATTGGCTTTACTACTCATCCTGATTGCAGCCGCATTACTTATTTTGATTATCTGTGATAAAAAAGAAACAGGCGACGTTATTGTAGAAAATCAATACATTGTTAATCCATCGAATGCTCCTGTTAAAATAGCGGTCGATTCCACCTCTCGCAAAGCAATAACGAAAGAAGCCAAAAAGAATATTTCGAAACCATCATCCATTACTACGAATCAAACGAAAAAAGGAGTAAGTCCTTCCTATGCAAAGATTGAAAAATATCCTGTCGGTACCCTTGTAGAATTAAACACGGCAGACACCACCGTATTAAAAAAAGTACCGGGCATTGGGAGCGTCTTTGCCCAACGTATCGTGAAATTCCGTGATTTATTGGGCGGATTCTATACGGTTTCACAATTGCAGGAAGTGTATGGCATGGACGAAGAACGTTACCAAGCTATCCGAAACTGGTTTTATGTCGACACATTATTTATTGCAAAACTATCCGTAAATCATCTATCGTATGATTTATTGATTAAACATCCTTACCTAAAATCCACAAAAACCCGGTCGATTTGCCGGTTACGCCAGCAGAAAGGAAGGCTTTCAGGGTGGGAGAATCTGCAATTATTAGATGAATTTTCCACCGCGGATATAGAACGGCTGAAAGCATACCTCTCCTTTAGTGACTGATTATTTTCCGGTATTCATAACGCCCGAATCATTATCTGTATTATTGAGCCTTTTTTGTCCTGCGTTAAATGTACGGCCAAAGGAGAAATTCCATGTCAAACGAACAAAAGGCATTCGCGAACTTTCGTTTATATAGTTACTTCTGTGATATGAAGCATATTGCGACCAATTTTCCGTATCTTGCTTGTAATTGTCGGCAAAAGGATTAAACATCCCAAGCGCAACTGATAAATTTTTATGCTTATAACTGACCACTACATAATGTAGATTCTCCCCTCCGTCCATGGTTTCGCCATAAAACCAATTCCAGTTGGTATAAGTATGATGATAGGTATTCCCGTTGCTGATATAATGATTAACGCCTCCCGTTACGGACAACTGCAAAATATCTTTCACCGGCCCTATACGCAGCATCAAACGGCTTGCCGCCCTCGGCCAGTCTTGCTGGTTATCCCATGTTTGAACAATCCGATTGCCTGTCAGTCGTTTTTCATCCATAATGGCTTTCGGATGATATTCGTAGGTACCCCATAAATTACCATAAAAAAGGCCTTTTTGTATTTCATAGGTTAACTCGGTGCGATAACGTAAATAGGGTTTTCAACCTTTCCTTTAAATTCGGCATACATGAAGGTTTCAGCCTGGCCCATTTCAGTGGTATAGGTTGTTCCGTTTGTATAAGTATTATCCGAGAATGCCTGCGTATGACGAAGCCCGGCTCCAAGGCGGTTCACGCCGAATGTTTTTTCATAAATACCTTCTCCTATAAAAGAATATTTCTTTCCTGTGACTAAGTTGTTTATATCGGTCAACACAATTCCTTCACGACTCTCCCGATACAGGCGCGTATTGTTCGTATAATTATAGGTACCAACGGCATTTAATACAAGCGTTTGCCCGTTTGACAGATTATGTTGGTAATACAGATCAAGCGCCGGGCGATGGTTCTTGCTAGACGACCGGTCAATCATATAGACAATATCCACCGGATTATCCAGGTTGTACAACGAGCCATTATAATCAAAATGCGGCGTATTATTTCCATCTCTAATGAGATAGGTTCGTCTTCCAATAAAATATCGTCTAACATTATCTCTTTATCCAAAATCTTTAACGGGAGATACCGGTTTTTATATCCTAAACCGGAAACAGTCAAAAGATAATCACCAGGTATAACGTTGTTTATAACAAACCGACCTTCCGTATCAGATGTAACACCTGTTACAAATACAGAATCCGGACGTTGTAAAACGATATGGACAAATTCCAGCGGTTCCTGCTTTTTCGTATCCTTTACAACACCTCTAATCTGTACGTTTTGGGCAAAAATGCCTTGTATTATACCACCAAGCAGTATAACAATAATCAAATATTGTTTCATAAGTTCTGTTATTTATTTATTTTGCAGGATGGCCTTTCCTAGTTGTTTACTTATAAGACGAATAATATACTCAAAAGATTACATCGTAAAGTAAATTAGTTTCTTTAGTCCTAAAAAAAACGATTAATTCGATTTTTTAGTTATAATTCCACTCTAATTACTATTTTTGTGGAAAACATATTTGAATAACTTGTTGTTATATCTATGTGAACAATTAGAATAGATCAAAACTTTATTGTAAATCTTGTATTTATGAAGCGAATTGAAGGTTTTTATTTGCCCGGAATGTCTCAACGACAAGTATTTTTATTTTTTCAGACGGTTCATCGCCTAATGGAGATGATCCATGATTCTAAACTCCAGCCCAAGCTAAGGTACTTTTCAAATGCGATTATGACATTTGATGCAGCTCTAAAATCCATACCAGACAATCATCTAGCCGAAAAGATTTCTGCCGAAAACAATAATCGTGACAAGGCATTTGAGGTTATTTGCGAAGAAGCGGATATATTGTTGATCGAAAATAATGTTTTTGGACAGAAACTAAAGAATATATTATCTTCTTACGAGGATCTACCCCTAAAGACAAATGAAGAGAAAATCGGCATGTTCAATAATTTTATTGCCGAGCTGGAAAATCTGATAGGTGAAGAAGATTCGATTGATGATATAAAACTACTTGATCATGTATCTCTGCTCAAGCGTTCAAACTGGGCTTATAAGCAGTATTTGGAAGCATATAAAATCGAATTGACAGGAAAATGTCTCACCTACGAAACATTAAGGACAAGAAAAGAGGCGGAAGAAACATACAAAGATGTTGTAGAATTCATTAACGCAATGCTTATCTATAATGGAGACGCAGAATACGGTGAAATTATAGATCAAATCAATCATTTAATACACAAAAACCGGAAAGTAGAACAAGAGATCAAGCAAGCAATATATGTTCAATCTCATTCGTAAATTAAGGAAGATAGCTTATTAGAAGAGAATACTTCATTAGCAGCCTCCAAGATATCCATTGCCGAAACTTTTTCTATTTTCTCGAAAATTTCAGGTAATGTATCGTAATGATTATAATGCAGGAAGCTTTTTCCTAATCCAAGGAAAAGGCTTTCTTTATTATCACTTGATACCCCTAATTGTCCGAAAAGTTGTTTCTTAGCTGTTGCCAATTGCATAAAAGAAAGGCTTTCCTCACCTATTTTTTTAAGTTCTTTATGAATCAGCCGGATAACCTTTTCCGTATTTTTAGGATCGGTTCCGAAATAAATAGCGGCAAAACCGGTATCTACATAAGTAGTCGTATTCGATTCTACATTGTAAACTAATCCGTATTTCTCGCGCAAAACTAAATTGAGCCTGCTATTCATACCCGGTCCACCAAGTAAATTATTTAATAAAAATAATGGAATCCGTTTACCGTCATACATACTATATGACCTACCTCCCATCAATACATGCGCCTGATGCGTATCTTTTTTGATACGTTTGTGCTGAGGAAGCATAAGCGGCGGAACGTTACGTTCATTTACGGAAACCGGCAAGTTGATATCTCCGATTAATTTATCAGCCAAACGAACTATTTTCGACAGGTTCGTTCGTCCCATAGAAAAAAATACCATATTAGAAGGCACATAATACCGTTTGATAAAAGACATACCGGATTCGGATGTAAACCGGGTAAGAGATTCTTCATCTCCCAATATGTTATGGCCTAAAGCATGTCCGTTAAAAAGTAAATTCTCAAATTCATCGAATATAAGTTCCGAAGGACTGTCTTTATATGAATTAATCTCATCCAATATAACATCAACCTCTTTTTCGATCTCATGTTGAGGGAATTGTGAATAAAAAACAAGGTCGGCCAACAACTCAAAAGCACGTTCGTAGTGTTCTTCCATAAAGATAGAATAAACGAAGGTATCTTCTTTTGTTGTATAGGCATTCAGCTCGCCTCCAACGTTCTCCATACGGTTCAGGATATGACGGGCTTTCCGTTTTTTTGTTCCTTTAAACAACATATGTTCTACAAAATGCGCCAATCCGAATTCATCCTGTTTCTCATCACGAGTGCCGGTATTAATAGCAAATCCACAATAAGAAACCGGCGAATCAGATGGTAGATGTATCATTCGCAAACCGTTCGATAACATATGGGTAAAATAGTGCATTTGTTTATATACTTATATTGAAGCCGCAAAATTATAATAAATATCCCACAAACAATAAATTATATTCCACATAAGCACTTGTTTTTCAATAAAAAATCATTACGATGTCTTTAGGAAACCATTATAACAGTTTTGTAAAGACATCATAATAGTTTTACAAAGACATCATAATGATTTCCCAAAGGCATCACAATGATTGTCTTTTCCTGGAATAGGTTTACAGTTTTGGATTTAATAACTAAAATAACTTTACACATATTATAGAACTATTACTGATTACCTATGTGCGGAGGAAAAGGACTTTCTCAGAATAACCAAGAAATGAAGTGTTTCGATATCGCAGAAGAGCCAGAAGGTGTGAAATCAGGTAGTACAGCATGGATTAGTATGTTCATCAAACAAGGCACATAAACTTATCCAGACCATAGGAATCCTCTTTGCAATACGACCATTTTGCGGAATATCCATCGTATGAGCATAGCACCCAGATATAGTATAAGACAGCTTCAGGGTATGGCTGATCAAACATCCGAATATATCTTTGAGAGAAGATGAAGGAAAAGATGAAAACAGTCGACAATAGAGAGCCTTTAATGCCCATAAAAACGATTTCATTCATTGCAAACAAAAGTATCCGAGGTGAAAAAATGAAGAATGAAGAAAATAGTCTTATTATAAAGATGCTTTGTTTTGAGTGGTTTAAAGAAATATATACAGCAGCCAAACTCTTCTATCATACATATAATCAAAGGTGATGGTGTATCTCTGCTTGCTGTAACTCTTGCTGGAGTTTCTTCTTTTTCCATCGTTTTTTTAGTCTTTCCGATTCTTTCCTTAGCCTAGACAGGGATAAAGAAGTCGATGCTGGCATGTGGCCTTAAAATGTTGTAGAACTCAATGGCCGATTTCAATATACGCCGCACATAGTCAATGTCTTTGAACTCATAAAGGCCTGGAGTTTTATTAACGAAATGGAGAATAAGTTTTGGAAAGTCATGCTGCCGTCCAAAAGCTTGAAATAATATATTGCGATGTGGGTATTTCATACATGAATACAGAGAATGGAAAGAAAAAGCGGTGTATTGGTATCAGCAATATGAGGGAGTTAAACCAAAGAAATAGAGGAAAGTAAAGATTTTATTGTGAAAATATGGCTGGTTTGCAAGTATTTAGTATTTTTACAGGCGATAATGAGTTATTGGGATAACTTATTACGCCAATATACGAGTTGGTGGCAAGTGTAGGGTGATAGTTCGATAGAAAATGTTGTATGATTTAAAGAAGAAAACAATGATAAACGAACAGAATGTAATAAGAACAAGGAAGTTCTTAAGACAAATCCAAAAACATTCTTCGCATCTTGAAAAAATTTTTCAAAGTGTTGATGATGACAATTACCGTAAAAACTTAAGAAATGAAATTGAAGATATTATAGGTGTTGAACTTTCGTTGAGTTATTTATATTCTGATTCATATAGCGCAAATAGTGTGCTTAATGAAGAAGCAATTTCTAATGTTCAGACTCTTACAGATGCAGGGATATTTTTGCTTACTGAGGAATCTATTAGCAAAAAATTGGGAAAATCTATAATTGATTTAACCAATATAATCGGTTTTCTTTTTGACAGACATACTTTTAGTTATTATGTTAATCAAGATAAACTCAAAAAATTTGTAGATACCCTCTTGATATTGGATAGTGATAAAGAAAATAAAAGTAAAAATATCTTTACAAATCCTCTCTGTTTATACAAAATATTATATGAAAGAACTTTAGAAGTAGAAGGTCTCATAGAAACACCAAATAGAGAGTATTCAAATATTTTACCTTTACTTCCAGAAATAAGAAAAAGAACAAAAAACAGATACCGAGAAAACATAATGTATTTAGAGTCTCAATTTGAATACGAAGATATTAGCATAGAGAACGAAACGATTTATTGTAAAATAAGTGAATATCAATCTATTGCCGCAAAAGTTTATCATTCTTCGCCAAATAATTCCGAAAAAAATATTGGTGGCTTTGTAGCACTTTACGATACAAATCTTGAGTTTGAAAAATTAGAATCAAATCTTGAAAGAGTAAAAATTAGAAAAATGGATGAGTTACACTTTGAGAAAATAACAGAAAATAATGCTCTAATAAATTTAGCTCTTAATGATGAAGTAACTATATTAAACATTAAAATAATTAACTAATGCCTTGGAAAACTGAAATATCGCTTAAAAACAATACTGATAGGGAATGTAAAATAAAAATTCCTAAGGGTCAGATATTTGAAAATAAAACAATTGGTACAGGAAAGCAAAATGTAGTGGCATTAAAAGATTATGAATTTACTTTACTGCCAAAAAGCACCTTAAAAGTTGAGATTGATGTGCTTTGTATAAATCAAAGATTATCAAGTCCGTCAGGTTTATACAATATCACTCAATTTAAAATAAACAAAAAATTTGAAAATCAAGACCAATTGTGGAACTTGATGAACCCTGAAAATTAATAAAATGAATAGCATAAATTTAGATATCTATTTATCTTACAACAAGTTGAAAGCAAAAGATTTAGCCTATTTGCTAAATAATTTTAGTTACATTTCAGATAAAATTAGCGAAGATTATCACAATCGTATTGGAAGCGAAAATACTTCTACCGCGTTTTTGGAAATTCTATCAATTCATACTGGAAATTCTATCAAATTTTCTTTGACGGAAGGTTGGATTCCAACAATTTCTTCTGACAAAGAAAATGATATTATAGTCAATATTCCTCAAAAACTTGGAATACCAATCGTTTTAGGTTATTTATTGATAAGTGGTGCAAATCAGTATCAAGAATTCAGAAATAAACAATTGGACAATCAAATAAAAGAAATTGAACTTCAATTAAAGAAAACTGAATTAATTAAAGCAATAACAGAAGAAGAAACTATCAACTATAAAGAAAAAGAAAGCATACCGCTGAATATTCAGAATTATTTAAACAACAAAGTGCCTGAGGTAAAAATAAAAGTGTTAGATACATTGAAATTTATATATAAAAATCAAGATTGGGAGATTGTAATAATTAATAATATCGAAATAAAAACAAAAGAAAAGTAAAAAACGTCAGCAGCTAACAAGCGGTTTGTGTCAGGCAGACGATAAGTGCGGTTTTGTATATTTCCTCCCATAATGAACATTCACTTATTCAGAGTGTTATTCTCCAATTTACTTTTTGATAAAATTTTCCAAGATTTTCTTACCTGGTAACAGAACTAAGTATTTGGAAACAAATAGTTGATTATCAATTCCGAAAGTAGCGTATTCAACCAAAGCCTCGCCTCAGATGCAATCCGTCCTCAAAAAGCAATTCGTACAGGGAAACCAAAATATAACCTTTGTTGCCATAGAGTTTGCCGAATAGATGTTTGCAAAGGCAAACATTGAGTAGTTCGCCTTTGTCATTAACTACTAAATAGAATTTGAAGCCATAGAACCAGCATCAACTAAATGACATTGCTCTACCACTTACCTTCTATTCCCGAAAGAAGAACGGTTTTGCACATAGTTTAATTCATTTCTCCCTGCATGAAGAACCATAAATAATTACTATTTTTGCAGTGGATATTTAACTAAAGGTATTATGTCAGCAGTAAAAAGAATAGGTATACTAACATCTGGTGGCGACGCTCCGGGTATGAACGCAGCCATTCGCGCAGTAACCCGTAGCGCCATATTTAACGAGATGAGTGTAAAAGGAATATACAGAGGTTACAAAGGATTAATCACCGGAGAGATTGAAGATTTCAAAACACAGAATGTAAGTAATATAATCCAACGGGGCGGAACGATCCTGAAAACAGCCCGTTGTGATGAATTTAAAACACCCGAAGGCCGCAAGCAGGCATACGACCGCCTCATCGAACAGGATATAGATGCCCTTGTAGCTATCGGTGGAGATGGAACATTAACCGGCGCACGCATCTTCGCCCAGGAATTTAATTACCCGATAGTAGGCCTGCCGGGAACGATTGACAACGACCTCTTCGGCACGGATGTGACTATTGGCTACGATACGGCCTTAAATACGATTTTGGAATGTGTAGACAAAATCCGCGACACGGCTTCTTCGCACGACAGATTATTCTTCATTGAAGTAATGGGGCGCGACGCCGGGTTCCTTGCCTTAAACGGAGCGATTGCCTCCGGTGCAGAGGCAGCCATTATCCCGGAAATATCTATGGAGACCGACCAATTAGCCGATATGATTGATAATGGATTGCGTAAAACAAAAAATAGTAGCATTGTCCTCGTAGCCGAAAGTGAAGTTACAGGCGGAGCAATGGGTGTAGCCGAACGCGTTAAAAAGGAATACCCTGAGTTTGATGTTCGTGTAAGCATCTTAGGCCACCTGCAACGTGGAGGTTCTCCTTCGGCACAAGACCGCATCCTGGCTACCCGCATGGGTATTGCCGCTATCGAAGCCCTTTTAGACGATCAGCGTAACGTAATGATCGGTATTCAGAACGAAGAGATTGTGTACGTCCCCTTTGCTAAAGCCATTAAGAACGACAAGCCCATTAATCGCGACTTGCTAAAGGTACTTCGTATATCGTCTATATAAATCAGTTGGCAATTCAAGCGACAATTGACAACGCAAATGAACCGCCGGGCACTACTTTTTTATCCCCTGCTACTGTTATTACTTATTCTATTATTTATAGGTAGTCTGGTATATGGCGCCGTTTCCATTCCGCCGGGAAGCGTGCTGGATATTTTATTGGGTAGAGAACCGGAGCGAATGGCCTGGCAACAGATTGTATTACAATCACGGCTCCCACAGGCATTTACAGCAATGTTTGCCGGAGCGTCATTAGCGGTCAGCGGATTGTTATTGCAAACGCTTTTCCGTAATCCCCTGGCAGGGCCTTCTATTTTGGGTATCAGCGACGGCGCTAATCTTGGAGTAGCTATTGTAATGCTCTATTTTGGCGGTTCATTAAGCCAATTGTCGGACTTGCCTGTCAGTGGCTATCCGGCGATTATTCTGGCGGCTTTTATCGGGGCATCCGCCATTTTGGGTATCATTCTTTACTTCTCTTCCAAGGTAAGAAACAATGTGATGCTGCTGATTATCGGGATAATGATAGGTTATCTGGCCTCGTCTGTTATTTCTATACTCAACTTCTACGCTTCTACCGACAAGGTACATGCATATGTGATGTGGGGATTGGGTAATTTCTCAGGTGTATCGCTGGCGCAATTGCCCTTCTTTATTCTTTGCTCATCGGTCGGGCTGTTCCTTTCCGTTTTGCTTATCAAACCATTAAACGCCCTTTTATTAGGAGAATTATACGCCACTAATCTGGGTGTACGAATCAAGCGTATGCGTATGATTATCCTGCTGTGTACAGGGATACTAACGGCAGTTACAACCGCTTTTTGCGGGCCTGTCTCTTTTATCGGACTTGCCGTACCGCATATCGCCCGTTTGCTGCTAGGCTCTTCTAATCATAAGATGTTACTCCCTGTAACCTTGCTTACCGGCTCGTGCGTAGCGCTTTTATGCAATATCTTAATGGTAACACCAGGAATGAATACCATTTTACCGCTAAATGCCGTTACGCCGCTAATAGGAGCCCCTGTTATCATCTACGTAATCATAAACAGGAAAAACATCCAATACTTCAATTAAGGTACTATGGAACGAACGCCGGTAATAGAAGCTGCTAAACTACGTATTGGGTATGTACTAAAGAACAGAAAAAAGAAGGTAGTACATCCCGGCTTAGATTTAAAGTTATACGCTGGCGAAGTAACTTGTTTGCTCGGTCTAAACGGCGCCGGTAAGTCAACTTTATTACGGACGCTTGGTGGTTTCCAGCAAGCATTAGCGGGCGAGCTGTTTCTTCTCGGTAAGCCTTTAAGCGCCTTTTCACCGTCGAATCTTTCACTCATCATTGGCGTTGTACTGACCGAGAAGACGAATGCCGGAGGAATAACCGTATACGAACTCGTATCCTTAGGCCGTCACCCCTACACCGGTTTTTTCGGATCACTAAAGAAGCACGATAGAGAAATCATAGAACAGTCTCTCGAAGCCGTAGGTATCAGCCACAAAGCTATCAACTATGTAGCCGAACTCAGCGACGGAGAACGCCAAAAAGCTCTGATAGCTAAAACGCTGGCCCAGCAATGCCCCATTATTCTACTGGACGAGCCAACCGCGTACTTAGACGTCACCAGCCGCATAGAAACAATGGTATTGCTACGCAAATTAGCTAAAGAGCAGCAGAAAACGATTCTTCTCTCAACGCATGATATGGATTCGGCCATACAAATGGGAGACCGTCTCTGGCTATTGGAAAAAGAACGCCCCATAGTCTGCGGTACGCCGGAAGACCTCATCCTGAACG
The DNA here is from genome assembly GCA_031264865.1 of Tannerellaceae bacterium. GTDB lineage: Bacteria > Bacteroidota > Bacteroidia > Bacteroidales > Tannerellaceae > DFXE01. Next base: position 24,193 of record JAISDJ010000149.1, read on the forward strand.
GTCAATTCGAGACTTTTTTCCATAAAGAAGGCATTCAATTCGACCCTTCCACCGGAAAACTTACCGCAATCACTCCCTTTAACCCCATTGGCGTAGCGGGTGATTTTACCACCTCCTATTGGGCAGGAAACGCCCTTTTGCGGAATGGCTGGTCTCCGTCCCTCCCAAATGATACATATATGAACGTAAACTGTCTGGATAAACAGCGAATGATTATTACCCTACCAGACAAAACAGCCATAAACGTAAACAATATAGACGATTTAATCGCTACAATTAAAACACTAAACACAAAAGATGACAAACGAAATCAGCCATAAATTAGAGAATGAGAAGATAAGTCGCCTCCTGCTAAATTATGCAATCCCGGCGGTAATCGGCACAATGGTCAATTCGCTATATAATATTGTAGACCGAATATTTATCGGACATGGTGTAGGCCCTTTAGCTATTTCAGGACTTACACTTACCTTCCCCATTTTATTCTTTCTTCAGGCATTCGGCATGTTGGTAGGCACAGGAGCAGCCACACACGTGTCTATCTTCTTAGGAAGAAAAGAAAATGACAGGGCTGAGAATATCCTGGGTAATGCTTTAACCATGACATTTGTCATTACAATCATTACCGTTGTGCCCAGCCTGCTTTTCTTAGACGACCTGTTGATGTGGTTTGGCGGAAGCGAAGCTACCATTCCTTACGCCAGGGAATACCTTTATATCATTATCCCGACCACGATCCTTGCTTCCTTAAGCTTTAGTTTTAATGCCGTTATGCGCGCCTCGGGCTATCCCAGGAAGGCAATGGTCACGATGCTTATCGGAGCAATACTAAACGTCATATTAGACCCAATATTCATTTTCGTGTTCGATATGGGTATCAAAGGAGCAGCTTATGCTACTGTTATTTCCATGGCGGCAAGTACCGTTTTCGTTATGCATCACTTTGTAAGTAAAGACAGTTTAATACGCTTTCGTAAGAAATATCTGAAACCAAACAAACGTATTATTCTTACAATCACAGCCATCGGCATATCCCCCTTTGCCATGCAACTAGCAGGAAGCCTGGTAAACGTAGTAATGAACCATTCGCTTCAAACCTATGGAGGCGACCTGGCATTGGGAGCAAACGGCATCATATCAAGCGTCGGCATGCTCTTAGTGATGCTCGTAATCGGGATTGCTCAGGGAATGCAACCAATCGTAGGATTCAACTATGGCGCCGGACATCATCACCGGGTAATGGAGACACTTCGCCTCGTAATTATTACAGCAACTTGTATAATGGGGACAGGGTGGGCCTGCTGCCTTTTCTTCCCTGAAATCATCGTGCGGGGATTCACCTCCGACCCGGAGTTAATCGCTATCTCAGCCAACGGGCTCAAGTTAAGCCTGTCTTTATTCATAGTAGTCGGTTCGCAAATCGCCATCGGCCAATTCTTTCAGAGCATTGGCATTGCCTGGAAAGCCATTTTCTTAAGCCTCACCCGTCAATTCCTGTACCTTATCCCCGCCATTCTGTTTCTCCCCCCCTTCTTCGGATTAGACGGTATATGGTACTCATCCCCCATCTCCGACGGCTTAGCCGCCGTAACAGCCTGGATATTTCTGTGGCAATATGTAAAAAACGCAAAACGGGTGTAACTAATAACCGCGTTCTCAAGGTGAGGATACCTTTTTGTCCAACGTATGCAGATGATGTTATGCATTATCGTGAACAATGTAGCTGAAATTTAACAAAAGATAATAATCTCAGACAGAAGCAAAACGGATAAATCAATTCTTTACTGTAACAGGTATTGCTTCCCAGCTGCCATTAACAACTCTAACTTGAATAACATCATTAGTTTTCGATAATTCTGATATTGAAGATGTTGTATTAGAAGCATTAGCTGAAGTTACAACATCGAAATTTTGGAATACTAAGCAAACTAGGGCAAGAGCAATCACTGTCAAAACAACTTTTGTATAAAGGTCCGTTTTCATGGTAAATAAATTTAATCTGATTAATAAAAACAAATATAGAAAATTAAACTTAATGGACAAAAATTCAAAACAACCGACCCCAATGCAGTGATAGAAAATTGGATGCACAACAGAATTCGTTAATAAGCAGTAAAACATTACGTGAAGCGGGAAGGAGCCATGTATAAATTGTCTGAACTGTGATTTAGAAACAAGGCTGAATTTCAAACAATTGACCAATCAAAATATAAATCAAATAAATCACAGTTCAGACAACGTGTTTTACTGTTTATTGTAGTTTAGCGGTGTATTTTACTTCTTCCTCTGCCGTAACTGTCCTTTTCCAGCCAGCAATAAAATCTGGTAACGGCACTTGATAACCGGGCATATAGTCAACCGTTATAGTGTCGAAACTGCATACGACTTTATTTTCATCTGCAAATCTGAAATACTCGGCTTCAGCAGCCCATTTCTCAAAAACTTCTGGTTGTTCATTAAAGCTTACAGGTCCGTAAATACGAATCCAGCCCTCTTTGCCTTTTGCGGAAATCTCCGCCAGCGGGTTCTTTTCCAACTGTTTGTAGAGATCTTTTTGTTTGCTGGTGTAAAAACTCAGTTTTCCGTTTACGTCTTTGACAAAGTTCATGGGGCGTACTTTTGCCTGATTACCGTCGGATGTAGCTAAATAGTATAACCCACAAGTGTTTAGAAATTCTATAATTTCATTCATGTCATCTAATTATTTATTTAATAGT
>JAISDJ010000166.1 GCA_031264865.1 Tannerellaceae bacterium
AACTGGTAATTTTCAAGAAAAGGAGACTATGGCGCAATGTTCATGCTATACGAAAGTATGGCGTGGGCTTGCACGTCTTCCTTTTCGGGTATACCAGTACCTCTACATTGAAGTGTGTGGGTTCCACGCTTCTTTTTTGCGTATTACTCCGGCGAACTATAACAAGAGTAAATAACGCAAATATTTCCAACATGAAAAAGATTATCCTTTACATCGCAGCGTCTATTGACGGGCGAATCGCGGAACCGGACGGCGGTATCGAATGGCTTTCTGAATTTCCCATTACAAAAGAAATGAATTACGGTTATAAGGAATTTATTGCTTCAATTGACACTATTATCATGGGTGGTCGCTCTTGGCGTGAATTGTCAAACATGGACGCAATGGGCGCGTATGCTGCCAAAGCTATTTATGTGGTTTCCCGTCATGATTGGGGTGAAACGGAAAATACTAAATTTATTACGGAGAATGTAAAAGAACACATTACCGCTCTGCGCAACGAACCGGGGAAAGACATTTGGTTGTTTGGAGGTGGCGAGTTGGTTTCAATGTTGCTGGCTGCCGATTTGGTGGACGAAATTCGTATAGCTTATATTCCTGTTATTCTTGGTAAGGGTATTACTCTCTTTCCTGAGCAACCAAAAGAATCAAAATGGGGATTGGCAGAAAGTAAGAACTACAGTTCCGGCATTATGATGGTCGAATATCGAAAGAATAAATGATTTACTTTTTCTAAAGGCTTAAATTCATCCCCTAAATAATGAAGTTCATCAGAAAAAACAGAAGATTTACAGGGTTTTACCCTTTATCTCCTACAAAAAGTCTACTTTTGGAATATGAATCGTATAAAAAAGCCAAATATAAAATACGTGCTTATTTTCCTGTTTGCCACACTGCTTTACGCTTTGTGTCAAATGCTTTTCAGCACCATATTGATGGGAGAAGACCCAAGTAACAATTTCTTCTCTCAACTGGCATCTCATTACGTGGTAATTCTCACAATGTGCGTAGGGGACTATATACTCTTACTGTTTCTAAACAAGTATCTGCCTTATTCCAAGAGTATACTGCTTCGTATCATAGCTGACGTTATTGGTGTGAGCCTCGTTTGCCTTATCGTATTGGGGTTGTTCAACTATCTGATATATGACATATTACTTATCTCTAAAGACGGTCTGCCTTCTTTCCTTGTCAAATTTGCATTTGCAATGACGAACAATATCCCCATTCTATTAGCTTTTGAACTGATTTACTACTTTCAGTCCGAACAGAAAGCTATTGCCGATTCCGAGAAAGCCAAACGGGAAGCATTGCTGTTTGAGCATGAAACGTTACGGGCGCAGATAAATCCGCATTTCCTGTTCAATTCACTGAACGTTTTGTCGTCATTAATTTATATGAATCCGGACAATGCAAACAAGTTTACCAAAGCCCTCTCAAAGACCTATCGGTATGTGCTTTCCCTGAATCGTCGCCCTACGGTTTCCGTTGAAGAAGATTTGGATGCGCTGGAATCATATATCTTCCTGATGAAGATGCGGTTTGAGAACTCTTTTACTTTTACAGTAAACAAAATATCGGACAGTGAAAAAAATAAGATTATTCCCCTTACCCTGCAACTGCTGATAGAGAACGTATTCAAGCACAATGTGGCGACCGAAGAAATGCCGTTGGATATAAAAATCACTACTGGTAACGATTATATTACAGTAGAAAACAATATTCAGCCCTCGAACGACACGGATAAAGGTGGCATCGGGTTGAAATACCTTACAAAGCAATATATGCTATATGGCAAAGATGTTGTCGTAGAGCATACAGAAGAGCAATTTATTGTCAAAATTCCTTATATACAACCATGAAGTACCTGATAGTAGAAGACGAGCGATTTGCATACGAAGAACTGAAACGTATGATGACGGAATTGCGTCCCGATTATTCGTTGGAGAAACGAACCAAAACGGTCATAGACACTATTGCGTTCCTGAAAACTTCTACTGTCGATCTGATCCTTTTGGATATTCGTCTTGCCGACGGTAATTGCTTCGAGATATTCAGTCATGTAGAGGTTAATACACCTGTTATCTTTACCACCGCTTACGACGAACACGCCATCAAAGCGTTCAAATTGAACAGCATTGATTACCTGTTAAAGCCTTTTGATGAAAAAGAATTAGAGGCAGCATTAACCAAATTTGAGAATATCTTTCATACGGATTCTCACAAAACCGATCCTAAGAATTTTGAACAGATATTGGCAAACAGAAACAAAAACCGTTTCCTTATATCGAAAGGAGATAATTATCATTACATCGAAACGGCTGATATTGCCCATTTTTACAGTGAGGACGGGGTCGTGTTCCTGCATACATTCCAAAACAAACGGTATATCATTAATTATACGTTAGACCAGTTGGAACAGCAGCTTGACAGCCGTTTGTTCTTCCGTGTATCGCGTAATTGCATCGCTAATGTGAAAAATATTGAGAATGTTGCTAAATACTTCAACAGCCGCTTAAAACTCTCCTTTTCGCCTGCCTGCCCACATGAAGTATTGGTTAGCCGTGTACGTGTGCCCGACTTCCTGAAATGGATGGACGGGATTCTGGAATAATCTCAAGTTAGCATTTTTCTTTTTATACGAGGGCGTGGAAAATTCCATGCCCTTTTTTCTGCATTTCATTTTACGGATTCTGAACTCCATGGCTATTAGCTTTTGGTATTGCTTCATTCATCGTTCTTTTGCGGAGATTATAAACGCATAAATTTAAAAATCATGAAGTTAGTATCATTTTTCTTAGCTGTATTGGGAACCCTTGTATGTCTGGAAGGGAAAGCGCAACAACTCACTTTCAAAACGGAATATCTCGGTAGTTCGGGCTATTATTTCCTGCCACCCGGCGAAAAACCCAAAGAAAAAATCGGAGACGCCAAAGGTTCAGCAGTCGTTTACCAGGGAGCGTTTAGTATGCCTTTGTTCATGAAGTTGAATGAAAACAATCGTCCGACAGCGTGGGGCATTGGCCTTGGCGGATCATACACTTCGCTGAACAATAAGCATTTTGAGGACGATATGGTTTCCGAAATTATGAACCTGCAAGTGGGGCTTTATCACTTGCGACCCTTGAATGACAAATGGTCGATGCGGGCAAGTGCGGGCGTGGCGGTACTCGCTCCGTCCGCCGATCTTTCTAAAATCAGGTTCAAGCACGTACTTGGAAGCGGAGGAATTATCTTCATACGCCACCTGAAACCCAATCTATCTATTGGTGGCGGTGCGGCTATAAACAGTTCGTTGGGTTATCCGATGGTATTCCCTGCTGTGTATCTTAATTGGGAACTTGACGGGAAGTTCGATGTAAACGTCGAACTGGTAGAAGGCTTGGATGTATCGGCAAGTTATGGTTTTAACGACAATTTCAAACTATCGTATGCTCTTGAAATGAACGGACAAGCAGCTTTACTGGAGAAAGACGGCAAAGACGTAATATTCTCACATCAATATATCGTAACAGGTTTTCGTCCTGAATATAAATTGGACAACAGCGGCCTGTCTATAACAGCTATGGCAGGGCTAAATATATTCCGTCCCGCATCTTACAGCGAGCGTACCCTTAAAGGAGTGTTCGCAGGGGACAATGACTATTACTTCTCGGTTTCTCCCTATATATCTATCGGACTCAAATATAACTTCGGGGAATGAGAACTATTTTGATTCTATTTGCCCTGCTGGTAACCGGCAATGCGGTTAAAGCGCAGGAGTATCCACAGCGATTCTCTTTACAACAATGTCTGGATTTCGCCATCAATAACAGTTATGTCGCACACAGGGCAAACCTCAATATCGACGAGGCGGGACAGCAGATAAACGAAATTCGGGCGAACGTGTTGCCACAAATAAACGCTTCGGGTGGTTTCGACCATAGCATGGTTTTACCCACGACTATGCTCCCCGGCGAACTAATCGGCGAGAGCGGAACGCAAATTCCGGTTCAAATAGGTTCAAAGAACGAACTGGATTTCGGCGTTTCCGTTGAACAGGTTATTTTTTCTCCCACTTTATTCACGGGAATTAAAATAGCCCGTAACAATCAGGAACTCCAAAGACTTCGGTCGGCAATGACAAGAGAGGAAATCATTTTCGACGTAAGTAATGCTTTCTATGACATTTTGGGCAGTATGCAGGAATTGGATAATATCAATTATATGATTGCCAAACAGGATTCTCTTTACCTGCTGACAGAAAAGCGAGTAGAGGAAAACGTAACGCGGGAAGTCGATTTGAACCGCATTAAAGTAAACCTAACCAATTTGCAGGCGCGGGGCAAGAATATGAGAAATACCATATTGCAACAGAAACGTTATCTGCAAATCCTGATCGGCATTCCTATCGAAGATGCTTTTGATGTGGATGATTCGGAAATGAAAAGCATTGGCATATCCGAACTTCAGGACTTTTCCCAACCGCAGAATAGGATAGAACTTGACATACTGAATAAGCAAAGAGAAATGTTAGAACTCGAAATCCGAGGTCATAAAATGGAATATCTACCGACGTTATCGGCTATTGCAACCGCAGGGTATCAATTTCAATCTAACAGGCTGAACCTCACAAAAGACCCGTGGTATAGTTCTGCCATTGTCGGCATCCGTGTGACTATTCCAATTTTTGACGGATTCGGTAAGCGAAGCCGAATAAAGCAGAAACAGATACAAATGCAAAGTCTGAATTGGGATATTCGGAAAATCCGGCAAACCTTATCTGCTGATCACCTGAATGCGAAAAATCAATTAGAGGTGATTTATGAGTTGGTACAGGCACAATCCGAAAACCTGCAACTGGCAGAGAAAGTATATACCCAGACAATGGCTTTGTACACCGAAGGCTTGGCGAACATAACTGACCTTCTTGAAACGGAAACCTCCCTGCACGAAGTAAAAATAGCCTATACCACAGAACTTATCCGCTATAAAAAGACGGAAATAGACTTGCTGAGAGCAAGCGGAACACTTGAACACTTTTTAAGCGACATAAGAAAATGAAATCAAAAATAGTAACACCAATCATTATAACGGTTTCCATTGTCGGTCTTATCGCATGGAAACTGGTTGAAAATAAACAAACCATCGACCGGAATGCAGAATTATCATTGACTGTAAATACAGTTGTTCCCGTTACGGTCGAGCAGCCCCGATACATGGATTTGAGCGAAAAAATCAGTGTGAACGGTCGTATTGATTCAGAAAACGAGGTGATAGTTTATTCAAAAGCACAGGGTATTGTCGTGAGAAAACACAAAAAAGCAGGCGATGTTGTCAGCTGGGGAACCCTGATCGCACAACTTGAAAATAATGTAATACGGGAAAACCTGCGGCTCTCTGAGTTGGATTTTGCGAAAGCGAAAAAAGATGTGGAACGTTTTCAAAACCTTGCGTCCATTGGTGCGGTAACGGTACGGGAACTGGAAGATGCCCAGATTGCCCTACGCGCCGTCGAGAGCAGGATAACCGACTTACAAGACCAGCTAAACAATACGACCATTACGTCCCCCGCTTCTGGCATCATTAATAAAGACTATTTTGAAGAAGGAACATTGATTTCGATTGGCGGTAGTGTTGTAGATATTGTGGATAATAATGCCTTGAGAATGTATGTCAACGTAACGGAACAAGAAGTATTGAAACTAAAAATAGGCATGGAAGCAACCATCACGACCGACGTATATCCCAGTCGCACGTTTACAGGTATTATCAAGGCTATTTCTCCTAAAAGCAACGACCAGTATTATTATTCAGTCGAATTGACATTAAACGCGCCGGAACTGCAACCCGGCATGTTCGCCACCGCTATTTTCAACATAGATGGGAATAGCCGAAATACTCCCGTAATAAGCCGTGAAGCCATTGTCGGCGGAATGAAAGACCCTCATGTGTTTGTAGTGAAAGATTCCAAAGCCTATAAAGTAGCAGTGCAAGTTGGCATTTCGGAAGGAAAATACATTGAAATAACCGATGGTATATCATCCGATGACACTATTGTAAAAAGTGGACAGATCAATCTGATTGACGGTGCAGAAATATCCATCCTAAATTTATAAAAAATGAATATCATAAAAACGTCAATCACCCGTCCGACTACGGTAGTCGTGGCGTTCGCTATACTTACCTTTTTCGGTATTTATTCTTTAACCCAACTCAATAGAGAGTTAATGCCGAGTATGACGTTGGATGTTATTTCCATCAGTACCGTTTATCCGGGAGCCGGAGCCGCCGAAGTAGAAAACTCGGTTACTAAAAAGATAGAAGATGCAGTTTTTTCCATAGAGGGAATAGATGAAATTACTTCTACTTCAATGGAGAATTATTCCTTAGTAACGATTCACTTAAAAGCTGGAACCGACCTTGACAAAGCACTTCAAAACGCACAGCGGAAAGTAAATGCTATACGTTCCGACCTGCCGGAGAGCGTAAAAGAGCCGTCCATCAATGATTTCAGTCTGACGGATATTCCCATTATAACAAACGGGGCGGTCGCCAATATGGGCGAAACGGAATTTTATGATTTAATCAACCATGAAATAAAACCTGCTTTAGAAAGGATTCCGGGAGTGGCACAGGTAGCATTAATTGGAGGAAGTGAACGTGAAATACAGGTAAACATTAATGAAGAAAGAATGGCTGCATATGGGCTTTCTATTCTCGACATCAGCAACATATTGATAAACTCAAACCTCGATTTTCCTACGGGACAGATAAAAAGCGATAACAAGCAGACACAAAT
>JAISDJ010000265.1 GCA_031264865.1 Tannerellaceae bacterium
GTCATAATAAGCTTCGAGCTTGGAATATATGCACAAGCTGTGGTCTTGTCTTTTACTGCTTAAAAAAGTATTCTTTTATCCGACTCGCTTATAAATCGCAATTTTTATGTAAGTTTGCACTATGTGTATATATAAAAACACTAAATAGTGCTATGACATCGGATAACAATACAGGTTACAACGAAAACGAAGAGAAGGAGAAAAATGAAGAAATACAATCCTTTTCGGAAATAAAAGAGGAGGAGGAAGTTTCGGCAGATACTCATTCTGAGTATAAAGTGCCGGGAAAAGATGCCGGGAAAATTACACACCATCTTTCCGGTATGTATCAGAACTGGTTTCTCGATTATGCTTCGTATGTAATTCTGGAGCGTGCTGTGCCCCATATTAATGATGGATTGAAACCGGTTCAGCGCCGTATTTTGCACTCAATGAAGCGCCTTGATGATGGCCGGTACAATAAGGTGGCGAATGTGGTAGGACATACCATGCAATTCCACCCGCATGGTGATGCATCTATAGGCGATGCATTGGTTCAGCTAGGGCAAAAAGATTTGTTAATAGATTGCCAGGGTAACTGGGGAAATATTCTGACCGGTGATGGAGCGGCTGCTCCCCGTTACATTGAAGCTCGTTTATCTAAGTTCGCCCTCGAAACAGTTTTCAATCCGAAAACTACCTTGTGGCAGCCTTCGTATGACGGGCGTAATAAAGAACCGGTGACTCTTCCGGTAAAATTCCCTCTATTGCTTGCTCAAGGGGTCGAAGGTATTGCTGTGGGGTTATCGTCCAAAATACTTCCGCATAATTTCAACGAATTACTGGATGCTTCGATTGCTTATCTGAAAGGAGAGAAGTTTACGCTTTATCCCGATTTTCAAACGGGAGGTTATATTGACATCACCAAATACAATGACGGTGAACGTGGAGGTTCGGTTAAAGTTCGGGCGAAAATCAATAAACTCGATAATAAAACACTTGTTATTAGTGAAATTCCATATGGAAGAACTACTTCGTCGCTAATCGAATCGATTCTTAAAGCGAACGATAAAGGGAAAATAAAAATAAAAAAAGTAGATGATAATACGGCTCGCGATGTAGAGATATTAATACATCTGGCGCCGGGTGTATCATCGGATAAGACAATAGATGCACTGTATGCTTTCTCCGATTGTGAAATAAGCATTTCGCCCAACTGTTGCGTTATACAAGACAATAAGCCTCATTTCCTGACGGTGAACGACGTGTTGCATCATTCTACCGACAATACGCTGGTGTTGCTACGGACAGAGCTGGAAATCCAGAAAGCAGAACTGGAAGAAACCCTCTTTTTTGCTTCTTTGGAGAAGATTTTTATCGAAGAGCGTATCTATAAAGATGCTGGGTTTGAGAATGCAAAGAACATGGATCAGGCGGTTACTCATATCGATAAGCGTCTGGAACCATTTAAATCTCAATTTATCCGTAAGATAACTCATGAGGATATCTTGAAATTGATGGAGATAAAGATGGGGCGTATTCTTAAATTTAATTCGGATAAGAGTAAGGCCTTTATCGCTCAGACAAAAAAAGACATCAAAGACCTGGACGGCCATCTTAAGAACATTATAACTTATACGATCGACTGGTTCTTGATGTTGAAAGAAAAATATGGAGCCGCTTATCCAAGGCATACGGAGATTCGCAGTTTCGATACAATAGAAGCTGTAAAGGTTGTAGAAGCAAACGAGAAGCTTTATATCAACCGTCAGGAAGGTTTTATCGGTATGTCGTTAAAAAAGGATGAATTTGTATGTAATTGTTCCGACATGGATGATGTTGTTATATTCTACCGGAATGGAGCATATAAAGTGGTGAAAGTAGCCGATAAATTGTTTGTGGGTAAAGACGTTATTTATTTGAATGTGTTTAAACGAAACGATAGCCGGACGATATACAATGTAGTTTACCGTGATGGCAAAATGGGTAATAATTACATCAAACGTTTTAATATTACAAGTATTACCCGTGATAAAGATTATACATTAACGAAAGGAGTGGAAAATTCCCGTGTGATGTATTTCAGCGCTAATCCAAATGGAGAGGCCGAAACAATAAAGGTCATCTTGAAGCCCAAGCCCCGCCAGAAATTGCTGGTGTTTGAAAAGGATTTCAGTAAGGTAGTGATCAAAGGGCGTAGTTCTGTTGGTAATATCCTGACAAAAGCGGAAATCCATAAAATTACATTAAAGCAAAAAGGAAATTCTACATTAGGCGGTAGAGAGGTATGGTTTGACTGGGATGTATTGCGCCTCAATTATGATGGACGAGGAGACGGATTGGGCGAATTTGAAAGTACAGACCAGATATTGGTAATATTAAGGAATGGTGATTTCTATATTACAAACTTCGATCTGAGTAACCATTATGAAGATAATATTCTGACGATTGAAAAGTATAATCCTCATAAAATCTGGACGGCTGTTTTCTATGATGCCGATCAGGGATACCGATATCTGAAACGTTTTCAATTGGATATTGCTTCCAATCGTAAACAGAATTTTGTAAGCGATAATTCCGATAGCCGGCTGTTCCTGCTTACTGATGAGGTTTACCCACGTATTGAGGTAGTATTTGGAGGTAACGATAGTTTCAGGGAATCGTTACTTATCGATGCCGAAGAATTTGTTGGCGTAAAAAGTTTTAAGGCAAAAGGAAAACGTGTTTCTACTTTCGAGATTCAAACGATAAATGAACTGGAACCGGTACGTTTCCTATCAGAGGAGATATCTTCCGTACAGATTGTAGATAATGAAAATGTCAGAAATGATGAGGAAGAGCAAGATCAAGAAAAGAGCAATTCGGATATTATTGATGAGATAACAGGACAGATGAAACTATTTGATGAATAGCCTATGAAACGAATGACTGGCTTTTTATTACTGTGCTTTTGTTTTATCCGCCTGTCAGCACAATTCATAGAAGAGGAACTTCCGAAGGCAATGAATGAAGGTACATTGATTGGAACCGGGACTTCGCATGTAAAAGATACATATCTCTCTCCTTTTAATTATTCAGGTTGGGGGCTTCGTATCCTTAATGAACGGATGAAAATAATTGGGCTTGGTAAGGAAAATTTTTCCCGTCAGCAGATTATTAATGTGGATATTTCTTCTACTAAAAACCCAGCGGAGAATGTAAATGATTTCGGTGCTTTTGTAGATTATTCGTTAGGATATCATCATCGTTTTGATGTTGTTCCCAGTTTTAGGGTATTAACCGGTGCATCAGCTCATTTATTGGGGGGCTTTATTTATAATACTCGTAATGGAAATAATCCTCTTTCGGCAAAAATTGATATTGATTTGGGCTTTTCTCTGATAGCGTTGTGGAATTTTCGTATGAATAAACTTCCTTTTACATTGCGATATCAGGGCGAATTACCTTTTGTCGGGGTTTTCTTTTCGCCCGAATACGGCGCATCTTATTATGAGATGTTTAATATTGGAAATCTTTCGGATGTAGTTACTTTTAATTCTTTTCATAATAAGCTTGCTCTTAAGAATTATGTTACGATAGACATTCCCGTACATAGTTCCACCCTTCGGTTTGGCTATTTGAATAGTTTATACTACTCGGATACTAAAAATATTAAAACACGTATTATTTCCAATTCATTTATAATTGGTTGGGTAAAAGAATTTATACCTTTGGGTAGCAAACGAATAAAATATAAAAACAAAGTGAAAAGTTCTTATTATTAAGGGCATGACTTATTCCAAAGTATATCTTTATTTAATCATCCTTTGTTTATTTAATCAAGGATGTGATATGGCTGATGAGTATAATACTTCTCCGCGAAAGAACTTTGAGGCACTTTGGAAAATATTGGATGAAAATTACTGTTTTTTTGATTATAAAGGAATAGACTGGAACGAAGTGCATGATAAATATAGTCTGCAAATTGATGAGTCTATGTACGAATACAAGTTGTTCGAAGTATTGTCTGACATGGTTAATGAATTGAAAGACGGCCATATTAACCTGAGTACTTCTTTTTTATTTTCCTCTTATGAAGATTGGTATACCACATATCCATCAAATTTCAGTTGGGGCATCTTAAATAGTAAATACCTGGTCGGCGCCGCCCGTGGGGGAGATTATGATGAAATAAGATATACTCGGTTTGCCGGTAATCGAATAGGATATATTTATTATGGGAGTTTCAGAGAAAGTATTTTAGAAGCGGAGTTGGATAGTATTTTCCGTTCCTTCGAGAATTGTAAAGCGCTTATTGTTGATGTACGCGATAATGGAGGAGGTTCGTTAACAAACTCAGACCGTTTAGCTTCCCGTTTTCTGACAGAGAAAACGTTGTGTGGGTATATCCAGCATAAAACAAACAAAGGACATTCCGACTTCTCAAATCCGTATCCAATCTATTTAAAGCCTTCTCACAGCACTTTGTGGCTAAAACCTGTCATCGTATTGACAAATAGGAGATGCTATAGTGCGTCCAATAATTTTGTCAGTAAAATGCGTGAATTACCGAATGTCCGTACACTTGGTGGGAGTACAGGCGGGGGAAGTGGTTTCCCATTTACCTCGGAACTGCCCAATGGCTGGAGTATCCGTTTCTCGACCAGTCCGATATTAGATGTTAACATGCAACATACCGAGTTTGGAATCGAGCCCGATATTGAAGTAAGCCTACTTTTCGAAGATATCGAAAGAGGGAGAGACACCCTCATCGAAGCAGCAATTAATCTTTTATTATCAGGAGCCTAGCAGTTCCCCGCCTAAAATATCCGGCAAACACTTGCGCATAATCAAAAAAGAATTACCTTTGCACCGCAAACGCAAGCGGTTGTGGCGTAATTGGTAGCCGCGCCAGACTTAGGATCTGGTGCCGAGAGGCGTGGGGGTTCGAGTCCCTTCAGCCGCACAGATGAAAATCAAATAATAAAGCAAATCCTTGAGAACCAACTGGTTTTCAAGGATTTTTATTTTCCCCGAAACATACGAGAAAGCCGAAAAACCGGATCAACCCGGATTCTTGTGGAGCAAAAAAAAATGAGTAGTTTTGTCTTATGGAAACAGGCTATGAACTATTACTCCCCGAAGGAATATTGGATTATTTTACAGTAACACAGGTAGAACGCACAACCACAGCTATCTTAATTTATTTGGATGA
>JAISDJ010000359.1 GCA_031264865.1 Tannerellaceae bacterium
GGGAAGAGCTTGACAAGTCTGGCCCCTATGAAACACCCGTTGAATATGACCTGGCCGGTAAAAAAACAACTCCCTGGGATTCGAGCAACCGGGGAATTAATTATTATGTAAGCTTCACACGCCCCGACCAGTATCCGATCCATAAAACGACGACTTCTACCAGTGGTCGATACGCTGCCGAAATGATAACAATAAAAGGGCCCGGAAGTGTGATGGGAATTATGTATATACCAGTTGCCGCCGGCTCTCTTTTTATCGGCGCGATGAATCCGCTCTATGCTCTTAAAGACCCGTTACTGGCTACTCAATTCGGACAACCTTTTCGCGACAAACCACTTCGTTTATCCGGAAAATATAAATACAACGCAGGTACAGGCGATTACATTGCTCCCGATGGGAAAGTACGTCCGGGTGTAAAAGATTCATGCGCCATATACAGTGTGTTTTATCGTGTAGATAGCGCCTCCATGATGTTGGACGGAACCAATATACTGACGCATCCGAATATTGTTTCCGTAGCGATGCTTCCTCCCGATATGAGAGCGGCAAGTTCCGGAACTGATTTTGTAGCCTTTGATATTCCCTTTGAAAAGAGATCAAATCATGTAGTTGACTTTGAAAAAAACAATTATAAAATGATGGTTGTTTTCAGTTCCAGTTTTTATGGAGATCATTATGAAGGGGCTATCGGAAGCCGGTTGATTGTAGATGAAGTTGAAGTAATCATTGAAGAATAAAAGCTATGAGATCATTTTATACAAAAATATACATTGCCCTATTGCTACTTATGGCAATAAATGGCACGGGCTTTGCCCAGGAAAGTTTTAAGCATTGGGAATATAAAGTATTTGCCGGTTATAATCTCGGAGGAACGACTCCCTTACCCTTGCCTGCCGAGATACGGAAAATCAATTCCTGGAGTCCGGGATTTGCCGGGACCTTAGCCTTTCATGTCACTCGCTGGCTTACTCCCCAATGGGGCGTTACATCTGGATTAGCGATTGATTTAAAAGGGATGACTATTAATGCCGATGTAAAATATATGATGACAAGCCTTATTGTAGGCGAAGGCGATAATACCGGAACATTTACCGGCATGTTTACCGGAAAGAATAAAACAACTACCCGTAACGACTATCTTGTACTACCTATATTAGCGGCTTACAAACCTTTTGAAAAATGGACATTCCGGTTAGGCGGATATTTTGCCTCCCAACGGGATGCAACGTTCGAGGGAGATGCCTCCGACGGATACATTCGCAATGGTGGTGCGGCAGGAGACCGGATTAATATCGAAAAGGCAACCTTCGATTTTTCGGATGAAGTACGCAAAGTAGACGCCGGACTAATGGCTTCGGCCGATTGGTTCTTTACAAGTAAGATGGCTGTAACCGGGCAGTTATCCTGGGGATTAGTCCCTATATTCCGGTCTGATTTTAATGGAATACCCTATAAAATGTATAATGTGTATTTCATGACAGGTATTGCATACAAGCTATAACTCTAATAGTATAAAACCATGACAACACGACGAGATTTCCTCCGGCAGGCCGGACTGCTGGGAGCCGGGCTTACATTTAGCCCGTTTATTATTCAAGCCGGTAAAGGCTCTGTTAGCGCAAGTGATAAAATCCGTGTAGGATTGATTGGATGTAATGGTATGGGATTTGGCGACCTGCAAGCATTCCTACGCAATCCTGAGGTAGAATGTGTAGCATTGTCTGATATAGATGATAACGTACTGCAAAAACGGGCCGCCGAGATTGAAAAGGCAACCGGTAAAAAACTCAAACACCTTTATAAAGACTGGCGAAAGTTGATCGACCATAAGGATATTGACGTAGTAATTATAGGTACGCCCGATCATTGGCATTGCCTGCAAATGGTGGCTGCCTGTGAAACCGGCAAAGACGTCTATTGCGAAAAACCAATCGGCAACAGCATCGAAGAATGTAATATAATGGTGCGCGCCGCCGAGAAATACAACCGGGTGGTACAGGTGGGACAATGGCAGCGTTCAGACCCTCACTGGCAAGATGCCATGGCTTTTGTACATAGCGGAAAACTTGGCAAGATCCGTACCGTACGTGTTTTCTCCTATCAGGGTTGGTGTCCTTCGATTCCGGTCGTGTCCGATGAAGCCGTTCCGGCCGGCGTTGATTACGATATGTGGTTAGGCCCGGCGCCTGAGCGTCCGTTTAATCGCAATCGTTTCCATTTCACGTTCCGGTGGTTCTGGGATTATGCCGGTGGCTTAATGACCGACTGGGGCGTTCATTTATTAGATTTTGCCCTTTACGGAATGAATGTTACAGCTCCCGAATCCATTATGGCTTCAGGAGGTAAGTTTGGTTATCCGGACGATGCATGCGAAACACCCGATCTTTTACAAACAATCTATACATTCAACGATTTTACCGTGATGTGGGATCACGCTATCGGCATTGACGACGGAGCCTACGGACGTAATCACGGACTTGGGTTCGTTGGCGAAAACGGTACGCTTGTTATCGATCGTGGCGGCTGGGAAGTCATTCCCGAAAAAGTAAACGGCATAGTCCGCATGGAAGCTGTTCCGCTTAAGAAACAATACGGCGAAGGAGGATTAAACCTGCATGTCAAGAATCATCTCGAATGTATTAAAACCCGTAACAGGAATTGTAATGCAAGTGCAGAGATCGGCGCGCATATCGCTAAATTCTCTCAATTAGGGAATATCGCTTACCGTACCGGAAAGAAATTATCATGGGATGGTAAAACATTTAACGACGCAGCAGCCGACGCCTACCTTATTAAGCAATACCGGGCCCCTTGGCAATTACCCACGATTTAATTATGTTAAAACGTTTCAAAGTCTGAAGGAACAAAGACAATTCGAGATGGCATATGCCGGATTCATTTAGGTGGATATTATCGGTGTGTGGTAAAAATATTAGAAGATAAGTATTATATTTGTTCCTCGGTTGTAAAAGGCCTTGAATTACTGTAAAATAACAAGATTAAATCTATTAGGTAAATGGGAAGAGTTTTAGTGATTGGCGCCGGAGGTGTTAGTACTGTGGCAGTTAAAAAGATGGTAATGAACGCAGATGTCTTTACCGACATAATGATTGCTACCCGAACCAAAAGCAAAGCAGATAAAATAGCAGAAGATAGTAGAAGCGTAAAAGTACAAACGGCTCAGGTAAATGCCGATAATGTAAGCGAGCTTGTTACGCTGTTTCATTCGTTCAAACCGGATTTAGTTGTAAACCTTGCTTTGCCTTATCAAGACTTATCCATTATGGACGCTTGTCTGGCATATGGCGTAAGTTACTTGGATACGGCAAACTATGAACCATTGGATGAGGCAAAATATGAATATAGCTGGCAATGGGCATACAAAGAACGCTTCGAAAAGGCCGGACTGACAGCTATCTTAGGCTGCGGTTTCGACCCCGGTGTTACCAGTGTGTTTACAGCCTATGCCGCGAAGCATCATTTCGACGAGATCCAATGCCTCGATATCGTAGACTGTAATGCCGGCGACCACCATAAGGCTTTTGCCACAAACTTTAATCCTGAAATAAACATCCGCGAAATAACTCAACGAGGCAAATATTTCGAAGACGGACAATGGAAGGAAACAGCCCCGTTATCGGTACACAAGCCATTGGATTATCCGAATATCGGGCCAAAAGAATCCTACCTGATGTATCATGAAGAGTTGGAAAGTTTGGTAAAAAACTTCCCTACTATCAAACGGGCGCGTTTCTGGATGACCTTCGGACAGGAATACCTGACGCATCTCCGTGTAATACAAAATATAGGTATGTCGCGGATAGACCCGGTGATGTTCAATGGCATAGAAATTGTTCCGATACAATTCCTTAAAGCCGTACTTCCGAATCCGGGCGACTTAGGCGAAAACTATACCGGCGAAACATCTATTGGTTGCCGTATCCGTGGTTTGAAAGACGGTAGGGAACGTACATATTATGTATATAACAATTGCAGCCATGAAGCGGCTTATAAAGAAACAGGTGCTCAGGCGGTAAGCTACACAACCGGCGTCCCGGCTATGATAGGCGCCAAATTGTTTATGGAAGGGATTTGGAAGAAACCAGGTGTTTGGAACACGGAAGAGTTTAACCCCGACCCATTCATGAAAGAACTGAACGAACAGGGGTTGCCTTGGCACGAATTGTTTAATGTAGACTTAGAATTGTAAACAAACATGGCGATACAAGTAGGTGATAAAGCGCCCGAAATATTGGGGCTCGACCAAAATGGAAACGAAATAAGGCTAAATGATTTTAAAGGAAAGAAACTATCCCTTTATTTTTATCCGAAAGATAATACAAGCGGATGTACGGCCGAGGCGTGTAGTCTGCGGGATGGCTATCAGGATTTGCGTAAAGCCGGTTATGAAGTAGTAGGCGTAAGTAAAGACAGCGCCAAATCGCACCAGAAATTTATTGCAGACCATGAACTTCCTTTTAACCTGATAGCCGACACGGATACTAAACTACAGGAACAGTTTGGCGTATGGGTTGAAAAAAGTATGTACGGACGTAAGTATATGGGAACAGCTCGTACCACTTTTCTTATTAATGAAGAGGGTATCGTAGAACGGATAATCGGCCCGAAAGAGGTGAAAACAAAAGATCATGCAATACAAATCCTTAACAAATAAAAAAAATGACAAAAAAGATAATAGAAAACAACATGGAAGAAACAGGTAAGCCGGCCGTAAATGCGGATAAATTAAAAGCACTCCGTGCGGCAATGGATAAAATTGAGAAAACGTACGGCAAAGGTTCCATCATGAAGATGGGTGATGAGGTGGTAGAAGAGATGGAAGTGATTCTTACCGGTTCGGTAGCCTTAAACGCTGCACTGGGGGTAGGAGGATATCCGAGAGGACGTATAGTTGAGATATATGGCCCCGAATCATCCGGTAAAACTACCTTAGCTATCCATGCCATTGCAGAAGCGCAGAAAGCAGGTGGTTTAGCTGCCTTTATAGATGCCGAACATGCCTTCGACCGCTTTTATGCCGAAAAACTAGGTGTTGATATAGAGAACTTATACATTTCGCAGCCGGATAATGGAGAACAGGCATTAGAAATCGCCGAACAACTCATTCGTTCCTCGGCTGTAGATATTATCGTGATAGACTCTGTGGCTGCCCTGACTCCTAAAGCTGAAATTGAAGGAGATATGGGTGAAAATAAAATGGGATTACAGGCTCGTTTGATGTCGCAAGCGCTCCGTAAACTAACGGCTGCTATTAATAAAACGAAGACAACCTGTATTTTTATCAACCAGTTGCGCGATAAAATAGGCGTCTCGTTTGGGAACCCTGAAACCACTACCGGTGGCAATGCGTTGAAGTTTTACGCTTCTGTCCGCCTGGATATCCGCCGTGCCGCACAATTGAAAGATGGCGAAGAGGTGAAAGGTAACCAAGTACGCGTGAAAGTGGTAAAGAATAAAGTGGCGCCTCCTTTCCGTAAAGTCGAATTTGATATTATGTTCGGCGAAGGCATTTCCCATACCGGCGAGTTAGTAGACCTGGGCGTAGAACATGGCATTGTAAAGAAAAGCGGCTCATGGTTTAGCTACAACGATACCAAGTTAGGGCAAGGCCGCGACGCCGCCAAACAATGTATTGGTGATAATCCCGAATTGGCGGAAGAATTATCTGCACTTATCTTTGAAAAGCTGAAAAAATAGAATAAGCCGGCTGATATGAAAGAAGTTTATCGTTCTCTCTGCCGTACCGAAGCGAGCATACCCCTCTTTTCGAGGGATTGGTGGCTGGATACGGCATGTGGAGAAGATAAATGGGATGTATTAGTAGCAGAAGAAAAAGGAAATATCCTCGCCGCGATGCCTTTATATATTCCGCATCCGAAGATAGTTTCCATGCCTCCTTATACCCAAACGATGGGCGTATGGTTTGTAAAAGAAACAGAAGATACGAAATATACCACAAGCTTGGGGAAACGGCAGGCAGTATGCAAAACATTTACCGAAGCATTAAAACGATATCCTTCCTTTCTGCAAAACTTTCATTACAAAATAACCGATTGGCTACCTTTCTATTGGGAAGGCTACAAACAAACCACCCGTTACACCTATTTATTACAGCATATCCGGGAGCCGGATTATGTATGGGACAACATGAGCCCGAACATCCGACGGAATATTAGTAAAGCAAGGGATAAGTTTCAAATAGAAGTGAAACAGGATATTCCGCTGGATGATTTCTTGCGGGTTTATGCATTATCGTTCAAGCGCCAGCAACGCCAACCGCCCCATGTAGATACATTAAAACGTCTGATTACCAAATGCCGCGAACGAGGGCAAGGTAGTTTATGGGGAGGCTATGATAGGGAAGGGCAGCTACACGCCGTCGCTTTTCTTGTATGGCAGGAAGGTTCGGCTTATTACCTGGCGGGAGGTGGCGATCCTGCTTTCCGCGAATCGGGAGCGCATAGTTTAGTCTTGTGGGAAGGCATAAAAGACGTTTCCCGTTATACATCCATATTCGACTTTGAAGGCTCCATGATAGCTGGGGTAGAGCGTTTTTTTCGCGAATTCGGAGCCATTCAAACACCCTTTTTCACAATAACTAAGAATGAACGGAGTTTAGTATATAGAGTTCGAATGAAGTTAGGTATATGAATTCTGCTATATCCTATATAATTGATTTTCTGCTTGGCGATCAAAAGCCTGTTAAACATAACTGCCGGATAGGATATACATCCGACCCTCAACTGTTTCATCAATATAATCTGGTGATTGTCGCTTCTTCATTTTTTAACGAACAAGTCTACGGTACGCCGTTATCGATGCCGGAATTGCCACTGAAAGAGATAAAAGGAGTCCCCTTACTATTCGGAGAAGCAGAAACAACCTGGCATGAAGATACATTGGTAGTCTATGCAGATATTATAGCAAGCGCCTATTTTCTGCTTACGCGGTATGAAGAAATACGCCGGCGGGATGTAAGAGACGAACATGGCCGTTTTCCCGGAAAAGAATCACTTCCTTACCGGGCCGGTTTTATTCACAGGCCGATCGTGGATGAATACGGAAAATTGCTATGTGGCTGGCTGCGTGAAGCAGGCGTATCTATAACGGAACCGGCGCCGCATATACGGAAAATCTGGCTGACACATGATGTAGACGCCCCCTTCTATTGTCGTTCGTTACGTAACGCAGTACGTGAAACACTGAAAGGCAAAGGAATTAAGAATGCCTTACGCTTACTAAAGCAACCCTTGGAAGAAGACCCGTATTATACATTTCCCTGGTTAATCGAGCAAGATAATAAAGTAATCAACCGACTGGGGAAAAAGCGTAGTAATGCCCTGTATTTCCTGAAAACAGGAGGTAAATCGGTACACGATAAGCCTCATTATAACCTGCGTATGCCTGATGGGGCCTCTTTGTTGGGATTACTTCAGTCTAGGCAGGTCGTAGTAGGTTTGCATAGCAGCTACGACGCCGGAAAGAATCCGCTGTTTATTGAAAAAGAACGGGAGCTTTTAGGGAGAATAAGCAAACAAAAGATACGCCATAACCGGCACCATTATCTTGCCGGAAGGGAGCCGGAAGATTTTGTTTTATTGGAAAGAGCCGGTATCACCGACGATTTCACTATGGGATATCCGGATGTAGCCGGTTTTCGCTTAGGGACATCCCGTCCGGTGCGTTGGATCAATCCGGCCAACAAACATGTATCTTCGCTTATATTACATCCGCTGACAATGATGGATGTAGCGCTCAGCGAAACGAAATACATGAGCCTGTCTTATGATGAAGCATTCGATTACTGCCTTTGCTTAATCAGCCGGGTAGAACAAGCCAACGGAGAGGTTGTCATGCTATGGCATAACGATACGGTATCGGAATTACAAACACGGAATGGCGCTGTTAAATGGCATCGTGACTTATATGCTGCATTGACGGATGAATTGAAAAAACGATGAAAATACTAATCCTTTGTGATATGTTTCCACCGGCCTTTGCTCCGCGTATGGGATACCTCTGCAAGTACCTCGCTACCGGTTGGCAGCCGGTAGTGGTGACGGAACAGATTAACGACAATCATTTTTCTTTTCTCACAGGCCATACTGAAGTCACGTACATTAATTATTACAAGGCAACCGGAAAGATTTCCCGCCGGATGGAATGGATAATCATACAGCTACTCGATTTCTTCTTTGATTACAAAGACCGGAAGATGATAAAGGTAGCTTCCCGGATATTGGAAAGTGAAGATTTTGATGGAATATTAGGTGCAACATACCGTACCTTCCCGCTACCGGCGGCGCGAAAATTAGCTGAGCGCTTTAATATCCCTTTCGTAGCTGATACAAGGGATATCATCGAACAATATGTTTCCGATAATTATATCGCCCATTCGTTTAAGACATTTCCCTGGCTGGATAAACTGATAGTGAAAGCCTTCCGCCGGAAATTACTGAAAGGACGGAACCGCGCTTTACGCGAAGCGGATTATGTAACAACAGTCTCTCCCTGGCATGTAGAGATGATGAAACAGTATAATCCTCATGTAGAACTGATATATAATGGTTACGACCCGGAATTGTTTTATCCCGAACAAATAGTAACTCCTGCCTTCAGGATGACTTTTACCGGACGCTTGGTAAGCTTGGAAACGCGCGACCCACGGCCTTTATTTGATGCAATAGCCCGGTTAGCAAAGGAAGGACATATCTCTCCGGAGACCTTCCGAACACAGTGGTATACGGATGATGCCTCTTGGGAAATGCTTCAACCTTTACTAAAGGAATACGCTATTGGAGCGTATATGGACTTTTTCGGATTTGTACCGGGCGATGCTATTCCCGGTATATTAAACCAAAGCTCTGTTTTATTACAGTTGGCTAATAAAGCCGGCGGTTCGGGCCCAAAAGGCATCATGTCTACCAAATTATTCGAGTCATTTGCCGTAGAAAAACCAATGCTGTGCGTAAGAAGCGATGAAAGTTACCTTGAAGAAACAATACGGCTTGCCCGTGCCGGCGCTTCTGCCCGGACAACGCAAGAAGCCTATGACTTTATAATGTCCTGCTATAATGAATGGAAAGAAAAAGGATACACAACCGTACAAGTTAATCGCGAAGTAATAGGAACTTTTTCCCGAAGTAAACAAGCAGAACAATTTATGCGTATCTTTAATAAACTGGCGGAAAAGAAAAAAACGCATCATGGATAAATGCATTAATATCATTGCGCTGAGTGTTCCTTATCCGGCCAATTATGGAGGTATAATCGACATATATTGTAAGATAAAAGCTTTGCGCGCCATTGGAGTAAAGATAATCCTGCATTGTTTTGAATATGAACGGCCGCCGGCCAGGGAGTTGGATGTATTGTGCGAGGACGTTTATTATTATAAGCGCCGTACCGGATGGCGGGCGAACCTATCTTTTCTCCCCTATAACGTTTACAGCCGTAAACATCCCGGATTAATAAAGAACCTATTGGGAAACAACTATCCGATATTGTTTGAGGGATTACACTCATGCTATTATATCAACGACAAACGTTTGTCGGGCAGGTTCAAGGTTTATCGGGAAAGTAATATAGAGCACGATTACTATCGTATGCTGGCAAAGTCGTGTACGGAGGTATTGAAGAAGGCTTTCTTCTTTATTGAATCATGGCGGTTTAAGCGTTATCAGCAAGTAATCAAACAGGCCGACCTGACGTTGACGGTTTCTATGGCCGATACGGAATATTTGCAGAGAAAGTTTCCTGGGAAAAGGATTGAGTTTATGACGTCTTTCCATCCTAATGACGAAGTAACATCTGTGCCCGGACAGTCGGACTTTATCCTTTATCATGGAAAACTATCGGTGGTAGAGAATGAACAAGCGGCGCTTTATCTTATCAAACATGTGTTTTGCAAACTAAACTGTACTTGTATTATTGCGGGAATGGATCCGTCTGTTCGTTTGCAGAATGCGGTTGCTCTGTACCGCCATATCCGACTGGAAGCAAATCCATCGGAAGAGAAGATGATGGCGCTTCTCAAAGAGGCCCAGGTTCATTTGTTGGTTACTTTCCAGGAGACGGGTTTGAAACTAAAACTATTGAATAGTCTTTTTGTAGGAAGATACATCGTGGTAAATAAGGCAATGCTTACCGGAAGCGGATTAGACCCTCTTTGCCATATCGCCAATACGCCGGAAGAAATGATTGCCGCATGCACTCGTCTTCTGACAAAGCCGTATACGCAAGAAGAAATCGACAGGAAGACGCAATATCTTATTCCTGCTTATTCAAATAAACAACAGGCCGAAAAGCTTATCCGAATGATCTATGAAGAGAAGTGAACTTATCGAAATAAGCCAGGCATTGGCAAGTAAATTGCAATCGGTAGATTATGATAAGTTACCCATTAGTAATTACAATAAGCAATATATTTATCGCATATATTCATCGCTTCCATACTATTTGAAAATCTATGCCGATTGTATCTACAAAGGTATTATATCTACAAAGATATCTCCTTCCGGGATTACATTTATTGATTATGGAGGGGGAAACGGTTTCCTTAGCTTTTTAGCGAAAGAAATCGGCATAAAACAAGTTATTTATATAGATCTGAATCCGCTGTCTGTTGAAACCGTTAAAGTATTGAAACAACAACTAACGATTGGTCCTGATATTATTCTACAGGGAAATTCCGATGCCTTGGCAAATTGGTGTGAAGCCCGGCAAATAACGCCTCAGTTGCTGATCGCCACTGATTTAATTGAACATGTTTATGATCTGGAACGTTTCTTTTCGGATTTATGCGGAATCAATCCGGGAATGGAAATGATATTTACAACGGCGTCTAACCCATGTAACCCGATAGTAAAACGTAGATTACACAAATTTATGCAGGCTTGCGAGCTGGGCATGGCAGTTGAACCTAACTATTATACGCGTCGGAAGAATTTTATAGAAAAGCATTATCCGAATCTGTCGGAAAAACAAGTAGAAGCATGGAGCCGATGCACATGCGGGCTTATTTATGATGATATAAGGAAAGCGATTAAAATAAATCATCAGCCTGTTCCTGAAGACAAATACAATACCTGCGATCCCGAAACAGGGAATTGGGCGGAACGCATTCTTCCCGTCCGGTACTATAAAGACTTATTGGAATTGTATGACTATAAACTAATCGTACGAAAAGGTTTCTATAATATACGCCGGAACAATGTATTTACCTCCTGTCTTTTCCGGTGTATGAATGGTTTTATCCGTTGCTTCGGTCGATTAGGGTTATTCCTTTCCCCTTATATTATTCTGCATGGCAGAAAATGATTATTTATGTTTTGATAAGAAGGTATTGGTATATCCCAATAAATTGACAAATGAGACAGGGAACGTATGATTGTCGATATTACGAATGGAAATAAATTTACCTTTCTTGGGTGTTTGGAAATGAATTTGACATATCACATCACCTATGTATTCGTCGGCTTCCTGGTCGAAACCATAAGAATCGTTCATTTTAAATAAGTTGCATTTGGTAAGTAGCATTTCAACGGTTTTATATTCTTCTTCCGTAAGCGTTCCTTCTTTTATAACAGGCTCCCGTTTGCCGGCATGATTATCCATATAGTAATTATAGATTTCAATTTTATAGGTTTTATTACTGTTGAAAGAAACTATGGTTTTATAATTATCCACACTTTCTATACTATAACTGAAAGAAAACTCTTTTAAACTTTTCCTGCAACCGGCTAATAACACTACGAATGCTGCCGAGATAGTGGAGATAACAAGTATGTGTTTTATCATTCTGTCCATATAAGGTATGTTGTATAGGCTGTAAAACTAATTAAAATATTTGAAATAGTTAGAATATTTTGAATATAGAAGGGAATACCTACATATAGGTATTGAGCGAAAGGGTTTTTACCTATAACTTTGTATAATTTTATGCAACTTAGGTAACGAAGATGAGATTATCGGAACTACGAACCGGACAAAAAGGGGTAATCGTTAAGGTAATGGGGCGCGGAGGCTTCCGGAAACGGATTATCGAAATGGGTTTTATCAGAGGAAAAGAAGTGGAAGTGATCCAAAACGCTCCACTGAAAGATCCGATCCATTATAAAGTAATGGGCTATGATGTGTCGTTACGTCGAAGTGAAGCAGCCTTGATTGAAGTTATTAGTGTTGCCGAATTTGAACATAGACAGGCAGATATAGAAGCAAATCAGCGGGGTTTCGATTCGTATATTACACCTTCGGAAACCGACATACAGTCTATAGCCATTGAAAGAGGCAAAACAATCAATGTAGCGCTTGTAGGCAACCCCAATAGTGGCAAGACTACGTTTTTCAACCACGCTTCCGGAGCCCACGAACATGTAGGCAATTATAGCGGAGTTACCGTAGACGCCAAAGACGCCATATTTAAACAAAACGGCTACACGTTTAAAATAGTAGACCTGCCGGGAACCTACTCCTTATCCGCCTATTCGCCGGAAGAACGTTTCGTGCGTAAACATCTTAACGAAGAACATCCCGATGTGGTGATCAACGTAATAGATGCGTCTAACCTGGAGCGAAACCTCTATTTAACCACTCAGTTGATAGACATGGACGCACGGATGGTTATCGCCCTGAACATGTATGATACGCTTCAGAAACGGGAGGATACGTTTGACTACAAGTCTTTGGAAAAAATGATCGGGGCTCCCATAGTGCCTGTTATAAGTAAAACAGGCTTTGGAATAAAAGAATTGTTCAACCGTGTTATCAGCGTATACGAAGAAGACGACCCGGTGATCCGCCATATTCATATCAATTACGGAGACGACCTTGAAAGGGCGATAAGCAATGTAAAGACAGCCATTAAAGAAAATTGCGATTTGTCTAAAGGCCTGTCTAAACGTTACCTGGCTGTGAAACTACTGGAAGGCGACCCGGAAGCGGATATTTTTATCCATGATATACCGGGGCACAAGGCTGTATTGAAGGTTCGCAACGAGAATGTGATACAAATAGAAAATCTTTTGCAGGAAGACAGCGAAACGGCTTTTGCCAATGCCCGGTACGGATTTATCTCCGGCGCCTTACACGAAACATTCGAACCGGGAAAGATCGAGTCGATGAAAAGTACGCAGATGATCGATTTGTTTGTAACGAATAAGGTGTTGGGTTTCCCGATTTTTATCTTTTTTATGTGGGTTATGTTTAAGGCAACCTTTAGTTTTGGCGCCTATCCGATGGAATGGATAGAGAACCTCGTTGCCTGGATAGGAAGCGCCGTACAACAATATATGCAAGAGGGGCCGTTGAAGGATTTATTAATAGATGGAATTATCGGTGGAGTAGGGGGCGTTATTGTTTTCTTGCCGAATATATTGATATTATATTTGTTTATATCCTTTATGGAAGATTCGGGCTATATGGCAAGAGCAGCCTTTATAATGGATAAGGTCATGCATAAGATGGGATTGCACGGCAAATCATTCATACCGTTAGTGATGGGTTTCGGGTGTAATGTTCCGGCGATTATGGCTTCCCGTACCATTGAAAGCCGCAACAGCCGGTTGATAACCATGCTGATTAATCCGCTGATGAGCTGTAGCGCGCGTCTTCCGGTGTATGTATTGCTTACAAGCGCCTTTTTTCCGGATAAGGAAGCTATTGTACTGTTGGGATTATATGTGTCGGGTATTTTATTAGCTGTGGTAATGGCCCGGTTGTTTAAGCGTTTTCTTTTCAATGAAGAAGATGTTCCTTTTGTGATGGAATTGCCCCCATACCGTATGCCTACCATCAAATCGATTCTTATTCATATGTGGGAGAAGGCAAAACAATATCTGAAGAAAATGGGGGGAGTTATCATTGTTGCTTCCATTATTATATGGTTTCTCGGCTATTTCCCACTTCAAACAAATACTAGTGATGATGTATCCGAACGCCAACAAAATTCTTACATAGGCCGATTAGGACAAACCATCCAACCCGTTTTGCAACCGTTAGGCTTTGACTGGAAAATAAGCGTAAGTTTGCTTACAGGGATGGCAGCAAAAGAAGTTGTTGTAAGTACGCTAAGTGTACTATATACAGGAGACGAAGGAACAGAGGAAGAAGAAAAAGAAGCACAAAAGCTCCGTGAACGGCTTAAACAAGACACATATCCTGATGGTTCTCCTGTATTTACGCCATTGGTAGCATTGAGTTTAATGCTGTTTGTGCTGATCTATTTCCCGTGTATTGCCACAATTGTCGCCATATCAAAAGAGGCCGGTTCGTGGAAATGGGGATTATTTGTGGTTGTTTATACCTGTATGCTTGCCTGGATTGTATCGTTTATCGTATATCAGGTGGGTAGCTTATTACTTGGAATAAATTAGTTGTTAATTATGTGGCAAATAATAATAGTGGTAATAATAGGTATTTCGACGGTTGTTTATATCGTATATCAGGTATATCGTTTGATAGTAAATATACGTCGGGACGACAATCCTTGTGCCGGATGTAATAATTGTGCATTAAAAGACCAAATAAATAATAAAAAAGACTGTCCCCGCACTGAATAATTTCTTACATTTGCCTTATTCTAAAACCCTTACAAAGAACTAAATGATGGCGAGTGATTTAAAGAAGAAGACAGGTGTTTTTCTATTGTTTGTTCTCTGTTTTCTTAATTGCGACGATAAACCATACTCATTAAGAAGTAATAATGATTATGAATTGTATTATACGATAAACAACAAGCAGGCAGTAGCCCGTTTAGCCCCTATTATGTATAACAGAACAGATGCCGCCATTCCTGTTGAGCGATTTAAACTGGTACATATCTCAGATGTACATGTTTCAGACTGGTCGGCGGACAACAATTATAAATTGCCTAGAAACTTAATAGAATCAGTTACGTTTGCGAATCAGAGCGAACTGAGGATAAATGCTATGGTAGCTACGGGCGATCATATCAGCGAGGGAACAAAGGAAAACGCCCTGATGTTCCTAAATTCTTTTTATACCCATCTTTATACGGATAACCGGATACCCACCTTCCCCTGTTACGGCAATCACGACAGTAATATGGGCGAACGCTTGCAAAGTGAATACCTAAGTTCGGCGGAGCTGGCAAACGCCTTTAACAATAAAGGGAATTATTCGCTACAAAGAACAGCCGGAAAAAGTTACTACTATGCAGATGTAAGGAATCCGATGGGTGGATTCATCCGTTTTATAGCCTTGGATATGACCGATCAACCGGCCTTTCAATATAATACAATGATAAATGCCGTGTTTTCACAAGAGCAGATAGACTGGTTTGCCAATGTAGCTTTAAAACGGGATATGACCGATCAGCACAGCATCATCGTCTTGACCCACTATCCCTTCCAGCCTTATCGGGAAGACGCCAGCACTTATCTGATTGACGGACACTTCATACATACGTATAAATTATTCCCGGAGATTATAGAAGCTTTCCGAAGCCGATCATCCATACAAAAGACATTTGGAAACATCCGTCAACAGTCTGACAGAGGAACGATTGATTGTGATTTCAGCGAAAGCAAGGGAGAATTTATCTGCTATCTGGGAGGGCATGCTCATGTCTTTGCCGTTTTCGATGTAGTAGGCCTGAGTAATGCCAACGAACAGTTGCTCCCCCAGCGGATGATTCTTTGCACCAATCAAGCGGCATCGAACGCAGGAGTAGTCTTTAACAACGCACATCGTGAAAACGCCAGTATTTCCAGCAATAGCTTTTCGATCTATTCGATAGATACCAGGGAAAGGAAGATATATATCACCTATTTCGGCTCATTTAATCCGTCTTCCGGTCGTGCCGAATTTCCAATAATAATAAATTACTGACAGCGGTTTAAAGAGAAAAATCAGGCTTCTACTGAGCTATACTGTGTAGTTCAGCTCTTTTTGTGTAATTTTGTAGGATGTTAAACGATTTACTAATCTAATGAGAAGAATTTATGCAGCAAATTAAAAGTACGCAAACCGAAGAGATCTCTCCTGAATCTGTCGAATGCCCACTCTGTGGTGCAGGTGCTCAACTGGTAGAGAAACATTGTCCGGGTTTCATAAAGCCCGATATGTTTAGTATATGCCATTGCTCTGCATGCGATACACAGTTTTCAATGCCACGCATCGGAAATAATAAGATATACGAATACATGTATGGAAGGGCTTACAGCCATTATTGCCGCTATCCGAAAGAAATCAAAAAAGCAAAGAATCCCCTGCAATATCTGGCCGATGCCGAACCTGCCTATTGGGCGGCGATCAAGATCATTCAGGAAATGGGTGCTCACAGAAAAGACCTCAAGATTCTTGAAATCGGATCGGGGCTTGGATATTTTACATATGCCCTGAATCATGCGGGTTACCATACAACAGGAATAGATATTTCGGAAAGTGGAGTTGCCCAAGCCCGGCAAACATTTGGCGATTATTACCTTTGTGCAGACGTTACCAAATGGGCAGAAAAGCATAAAGAAGAATATGATGTAGTGCTTTGTATTGAAACAATAGAACACGTAGACGAAGCCCTTCCTTTCTTGCAGAGCATAGCAACCTGCTGCAAATCGCAGAAAGCGCCGGGAGGAGGAGGAAAAATAATCGTGACAACTCCAAACAAGAGCACTTATGCCAACGAAGCTGTTTGGTGTAACAGTTTGCCGCCGTTTCACATGTGGTGGCTGAGTGAAACCTCCATGCACTATATGGCAAAGCAGATAGATGCGAACGTTAGTTTTATGGACTGGAGCGAATATCATCAGCAAAATCGTTGTACCGTTCGGATGAATCCTAAAGAAACGATGCGATGGTCTGAAACGCCTTTTCTAGATGAAAACGGATATGCCATACACCCCAAAAGCGCTCTGTACAAATATTTCGCAAACATTCCCTGGGCAAAAAGAATAGGCAAGAAAGTAATGCGTATACCTGAATATAGGATTCAAGGCAGCCGGGGACTCATTTTGTGCGCAGTATTCGAGCGACAATAAATTGCCGATTACCGACCGGGTAATAGGTAAACTTCAACGATTAATGCGTACTTTTGCACCTTGAATTTAAAATAACTGAAACAGTATGTTGGAAATAAAGAGCATCTGTATTTGTGGAGGAGGCAGTTTAGGACATGTGATTGCTGCAACGCTAAGTAATAAAGGATATGTTGTAAACCTGTGGACAGGCCATCCCGATAAGTGGCAATCTGAAATTACAATTAACGACTTGAACGGCAAAACCTTTAAAGGAACCCTGCATATCGTTTCCGACCGGCCGGAAGAAACGGTGGCCGTTTCGGATGCGATGCTTCTGTGTGTGCCCGGATTTATGGTAGAGCAACTATTGCGTGAAGCCAAACCATACGTTCGTCCGGAGATGCTCATCGGTTCGGTAGTTTGCAGCAATGGCTTTTTCTGGATAGCGCGGCATATATTGGGTACTACGGCGGGACTGTTCGGTTTCCAGCGGGTTCCTTATATTTGCCGGATAACGGAATACGGAAAGAGCGCTGTAATCAAAGGTTATAAATCAAAACTGAAGATAACCGGTTGCCCCGATACCCCGATAGATGCGCTGGCCGGTATGTTCTCGCATGTTTTTGAAACACCGACGGACGTATTGGGACATTACCTGGAAGCCACCCTGACGAATAGCAACCCCCTACTTCATCCGGCACGCATATTCGGCATGCTGAGCCGGGAAACGACTGATTCGTTCGATAAAGAGTTTATGTTTTATGAAGAATGGGACGATTACAGCTCAGACGTATTGATTCGTTGCGACAATGAATTTCAGCAGATAATAGGAAAACTTCCGGTAAACAGAAACGAAATCCCCGGCATACTCGACTATTACGAATCGACCGACGCTGCTTCACTGACCCGGAAAATACGTTCCATCACCGCCTTTGAGGGAATTAAAATGAGTATGGTACGGGAAGGCGCTACCTATACGGTAGACTACGCCAACCGTTATTTTACGGAAGATATTCCCTTTGGACTGCTCATCATTAAATCCATCGCCGTAGCCATGAAAGTAGAAACGCCTTCTATTGACAACGTCTTGCGCTGGATGCAAAACAAAATGCAGAAAGAATATCTTACCGCTTCCGGCTTGCAGGGAAAAGATCTATCCGGCAGCGGGATTATTCAAAACTTCGGCATCCATACAATTGAACAACTTTGCTCTCTTTAATAGAGTGCTGTTGCTTTATCTGCCGATGCAATGATAGGCGAAGCCGTTTTCTTCTAATTCTTTGGCGTCGTATATATTTCGTCCATCCAGGATGAGCGGTGTAGCCATCAGCCTCTTTACCACTTGCCAGGAAGGCAAACGGAATTCTTTCCATTCGGTTACCAGGATGAGGGCGTCGGCGTCTACTACCGTTTCATAGATGTCTTTGCCGTAATGTATCTTATCGCCGTATAGCCTTTTCGCCTCTTCCATCGCTACCGGGTCGTAGGTGGTAACGATACATCCTGCGGCCAATAACTTTTCTATTACTACTAAAGACGGGGCTTCGCGCATATCGTCTGTTTCGGGTTTGAAGGCTAATCCCCATAAAGCGATCCGTTTGCCGTTAAGGTTTCCCTTGAAGTGGTTTTCTAATTTATGGAAAAGGATGGTTTTCTGGTCTTCATTTACCTCTTCCACCGCTTG
Source organism: Tannerellaceae bacterium (assembly GCA_031264865.1). GTDB lineage: Bacteria > Bacteroidota > Bacteroidia > Bacteroidales > Tannerellaceae > DFXE01. The sequence continues at coordinate 18,682 of JAISDJ010000359.1, forward strand.
CAGGATACGCATCGCGTACTTGTTTTCCTGGGCCGTGCGGATCAACGCTTTTACGTCTTTCGGAAAGCATGATCCGCCGTAGCCGCAGCCGGGATACAGGAAACGGCTGCCTATCCGGCCGTCTGAACCGATGCCTTTACGTACCATATTCACATCCGCGCCGACAATCTCGCACAGATTGGCAATGTCGTTCATAAAACTGATACGGGTGGCCAGCATCGCATTGGCGGCGTATTTGGTCATCTCGGCGGAGGGTACGTCCATGAAGATTACCCGGAAGTTGTTCAACAGGAAGGGGCGGTACAATTTAGACATTACTTTTTCAGCCCGTTCAGACTCGACGCCTACTACCACCCGGTCGGGACTCATAAAATCCTTGATGGCCGCTCCTTCTTTCAGGAACTCGGGGTTGGAAGCAATGTCGAAGTCAATGGGTACGTTTCGTTTATCTAATTCCTCCTGTATGGCCTGTTTTACTTTTTGGGCCGTGCCTACCGGTACGGTGCTTTTGGTGACGAGTAGTAGGTAGTTATTCATATGCCGGCCTATCTCGCGGGCCACTTCCAATACATA
>JAISDJ010000363.1 GCA_031264865.1 Tannerellaceae bacterium
CGTTGTTTTATCTAATAATAAGAGAGTCAAGGTTCACGAACGCGTAAACAAGCTGGGTGTTCCTTCATTTGTGTTTACACGGGATGAATTTACGGAAGGTAAGCCTGTCATTAATAAACTTACCGAATACGGGGTAGATCTTATTGTATTGGCAGGTTTTATGAATAAAATTTCAGATGCATTGTTGAAAGCATTTCCTCATAAGATTATAAATATTCATCCGGCGCTATTGCCCAAATATGGAGGGACAGGCATGTATGGCATGCATGTACATGAAGCGATAATAGATGCCGGAGAAAAGGAATCGGGTATTACCATACATTATATAAATGAACAGTACGATGAAGGACAGATTATTTTCCAGGCGACTTGCCCCGTTCTTCCTTCAGACACTCCCGAAGATGTTGCAACCAAAGTGCATGCTTTAGAATATGAAAACTATCCTTTTGTAATAGAACGCTTGCTTACCGAAGAATAAAAAGTAGCGCTACTTTCCACCATCTCAATTCATATGAACCTTATTGTTAAAATAAATCATTTTACCAAATAGAACAGGTTACTTTTATATAACGACCTATTGTACTAATTAAAACAGAAACAACAACTTACGACATGTGTATAAATTACAATATTTGCTAAAATTAATCCGTTGTTTTAATTTATTAACCAATTTGTGTTAGAAAAATAACTTTTTTTGTACCGAAGTTGATTTTAAATATTTCCTACTATTAACTTTAATAGTTTCATGAAAGGAAAGTGTTAATTATTGGAGATGATGATTTCATGCGGTAACTCTGACTAACAAAAGTACTAATATAATACGAAGGAATATACTTCGGTATATTTTTTATTTTCTAATCCTGTAATACTATGTAACATGGTGAAAAATTATCTCTTTATTTTGTTTCTGGGAGTGCTTTCTTTGTTTGCCCGAGATGTATTTGCAGTGACGGCTGTGCCTTGGCCGGTTGAGAAAACTCAGCCTGACGGGACGGTTATTTCCGTGTACCTGCGTGGTGACGAAAAAGTTCATTGGATGGAAAGTATGGATGGTTATACATTAATGTATGATAATCAAAAGTATATAGTGTATGCCAAACAGGATGCGAGAGGCAATATGGTTCCTTCCAATACTCGGTATGACAACAAGGCTGTACAGGTCGCTTTTCCTAAGGGATTGAAATACAGCAAGGATCAGACGGAGGCCTTGAAACAAATCTGGGAGGTAACTTCCGATTCGGACAGGCAAAGAAGCTCGGGACAGCAGAGAGCCGGGTCTACTATCGGAGAACGGAAGGCACTCTGCGTCCTGGTGGGATTTTCCGACAGGCCGTTCGGAAAGGCCAAAGGAGATTACGAAACCCTTTTCAATCAATTAGGACTTGCCCAGATTGATCCGGCAACCAGAGGAAGCGTCCGGGATTTCTTTCGTGAAAACTCTTACGAACAATTAGACTTTACCGTAACGGTGGTGGGACCTTATGTAGCGCCTAATACGACCGAGTATTATGCAACACACGAAAAGGAGCTTGCAGCTTTTGCTGCAACTGCCGCCGATGCCGATGTTAATTACAAGGATTTTGCCAATAATAATACATTGGAGACCTTCCATATTCTTTTTGCCGGATATGGAGATGAAAACATTGATAATGGAAAACAGATTTGGTCGCACAAATGGCAACTAGCTTCACCTATCACGCTAGACGGGGTGAAAATTTCCGTATATTCCTGCTCACCCGAATTACGAGGGAAAACCGGCAATGATATTACCTACATAGGGGTGGTTTGCCATGAATTGAGCCATGTTTTTGGTTCTCCCGATTACTATGATACAAGTAATTCGGGTTTTCCGGGTGCGGGTTATTGGGACCTGATGGCAAGTGGCAGCTGGAACGACAACGGGCGCCAACCGGCCCACATCAATATGTTCCAGAAGATACTCTATGGATGGGTCGATCCCATAGCGCTAACAACACAGACGACGATTACAGATATGCCGCCCTCCGCCCTGGAGCCGGTAGCTTACACGATCCAGGCCAACGACAATGGCGAGTTATACGTACTCGACAACAAACAGAAGAAAGGGTTCGATGCTTCCTTGCCAGGTCATGGGCTTTTGATATGGCACATACATCCGGCAGCCCTCGGAGGTAGAGGTAGCAATGCGAGCCATCCACAGCAGTTGTATCCCGTGTATGCCGCGTCAACAATGGCGATTCCCGACGGCACGCCTACATCGTATGGACCAAAGGGAAATTCGGGTACGCCCTTCCCAGGCACTGCGAACAAAACGAGCTTTGCACATAATACTACGCCGGCCATGTTTACCTGGACAGGACTTCAGCCGGTGGCTAAGCCTGTGACCGAAATCACAGAGGCTGCGGACGGTACCATCTCTTTCAAGTTCTTAGATGGCCCCACGGATCCGGTTATCGACTTTGACGCTACCGTAACGGGTAACGCCGTGCGGCTCGACTGGGCGCCGCCCGCCCGTGACGATATCCAGGGATATAAGATATTCAGAGATGGAACGCTTCAGTTCAGCACGAGCAATAAGGATATGACCACCTACACGCAAGCAGGCGTGCCTAAAGGTAATTATGAGTACTGCATATCCGTAACTTACAGCATAACCGAATCGGAAAAGACTTGTCTTCCGGTTGCAGTTACAACAGGCGGTGGCGAGTTTTATCTGCCTATTTCTGATCTTCAGGCTACAGCTGGTATTAATGAAGTCAACCTGAATTGGGTGGCTCCTTTTTCCGGAGGCTGGGCAGGAATTGCCGGAAATTATGCCGGCTATTATACATATAGTGCTGTAAGGGATTTTTTTGCGGGAACCCTCTGGAATCCTTCCGACCTGAAAGGGTTGAATGGGTTCGAGATTACCAAGGTGAAATTTGTTCCACTGCAGGATATTAACATCGGCGCTACGTATGCGGTGGCGATTTATGAAGTTCCGGCTTACGGAGATCCTATACTGCTTTATAGCCAAAACGTCACCGGTACGTTGGACTATCCGAGAGACTATAATGAGATAACACTGAATAGTCCGGTTATCATTGACGCTACGAAAGGCGTGATCGTAGGTATGCAAGTTCATACGGAAGGAATACCATGCTTACCCATCTCTCAGGGAGAGCCTTATCCAGGACGGAATATTCTTTACAACGGAAGTGAATGGCGTGTTATGGAGGACTTAAATGTTGATTTAGGAAATAACTATTGTTTGCAGGTTTATTTTGATGGGGTTTCCACGTCCATACTACCGAGTTCAAATATTCCCGCAAATACCTCTTTCCTAAAGAAAAACAGCGACAATAAACTGAAAATCGGCGAACGAATCGTGAATAACGGCCTCAGCCAGGTTCCTCCTGCTGTGACGGTCTATCATATCTACCGCAACGGCGTGGAGGTAGATACATCACCAACGACTTCCTACACAGACTCCGGCTTGACTCCGATCACCGCCTACACTTACTGCGTGACTGCGGAATATGCCGGTGGAGGTTTGTCGGAAGGCGTCTGCATAGAAGTGGAAACGGATACTCCTTTCAAGCCGGTAACTAATCTGAAGGCACAGGTGAATTTTGATGAGATAAATTTAACTTGGGTTCCCGTTGGTACGGGCACTATTACCTACAACGTCTATGAAGAAGGTACACCGATAGCCACTGGCCTGACCTCGCCGCAATATACCCTGACAGGTGTGGAAGTGGGGACATATAACTACTGCGTAACGGCTGTTTACGACGGCGTCAACGAGAGTGAAGCGGTATGTGTAAACGCCTATGTGCTTGACCCGTATCGCCCCGTGTTCGACTTCAATGCAGCCATGACGGAACCCTTCAAGGGCGAACTGACTTGGAAGGCTCCGGTATTTGTTCAGAGACTGAGACATCATACATATGATAGCGGCACTTATGACGTGATGCCGGCTGCGGCGAACATCGATTTTGATGTGGCAACTCGTTGGACTCCGGAAGAACTGGGAAGCATTGACGGACTGATTCTCACTAAAATACGCTTTGTACCCGTAGCACCGAAGACGTCCATTACGTATTCTGTCCGCGTATGGATAGGCGGTGGAAATCCTTTCGACAGGGTTTATGAGCCCGGTCAAATGGTGGTTGATCAGCCAATTCCGGATCATACGGTAGGAGAATGGAATGAGATCGTATTGGATACGCCTGTACTGATTGATCCTACAAAAGAAATCTGGATTGGCCTTCATATGATCTTGTCATCAAGAGACAATGCGGTTTCTCGTCAGACTACGAATACGCTCAACGGTAGAGGGAACCTCATATTCCAGAACAGGGCATGGTCAACACTTACGGATCTATCGTCCGCCCTCACAGGCAACTGGATTATTGATGGTATCGTAGCCTATCACAAAGGACTGGATCCTTCGGTTTCTTTACCTGTGCTGAAGAATGAAAACAACCGTATGCCGTTCGGAACACTCTCTGCCCTGCCGGCCGTTACCAAATATCTCATTACTCGCGACGGTGAAGAACTTGGTGAAACAACTGAGACTACATACACCGATGCAGTAACGACGGCAGCCACCCATACTTACTGTGTACAGGTAGCTTATGACGACGAAAGTACGTCTGAACCTGCATGTATGGAGCTGACTTATGTACAGACCCCTATCACTATCACTACCGCAAGCATTGAAACGAAAACATACAACGGAACTACCGAAGGAACCGTAACCTCCGTCACATTCAATGATGGAACCAACGACCTGTCTCTGACGTTGGACGAAGACTTCAGTGTAACAGCCGAGTTTAACGATCCCAATGCCGGAACGGATAAAACTGTCACCATCACCGTTACCATGCTCACCGAGGCTTGTTTGCTGAATGAAACCACTTTCGAGTTAACCAACCAGTTCATCATCAAGGCTATACCCGACTATACCGTTCCTACTTTGGGAGCGTTTATCGGACAGACCTTGGCTGATGTGGTCTTACCGCAAGGATGGAGTTGGGATGATGATCCTATCATCACATCAGTAGGAGCCGAGGGAACACATCAGTATCCAGCTACTTATACGCCCGATGATCTAACTAACTACGAGATTGTCCCCGCCATTCCGGTAACGGTAGTCGTGATAGCCATGCCGACTTACGATGTGACAATCGCCGCTTCCGCGAATGGCAGCATAGACTCCGACAAGGCTTTCGCTGAAGAGAATGAACTCGTTACGCTGACAGCCTCACCTGATACAGGTTACGACGTAGATGAAGTGACGGCGACAAAGACTGGCGACGATGATACGATCGTAGAAGTCAGCGGATCCGGCCTCACCTACACCTTCATCATGCCGGCTTATGAAGTCACCGTACAGGCTACCTTCAAGAAGACTGATGCCCAGATACTGGAGGAAATAAAAGAATCGCTGGAGGAAGAAACCTATACGGTAGATCAGGCGACGGCCAATACAAGCGCCCAAATAACCGACTGGGTGGTACAGCAGATTAATAACCTGATCCTTTCGACCGGAGTTACCGTCTCGGCTGCTGCCGACATCACGATTGATGCTTTCACGGCAGCTGTGGAAGGTACGGAGGCTGTACCGGACGGAGTTAATGGTAGCTTCGCTTTCACAGCATCCCTCGCATGGAACGCAGCCACCACTACGACGATCAGTATAAGCGGTACGATTACCCCTATTATTTATACGCCGCTGATTGTTCCGGAAATTTACTACTCTCTGAACATTCCGGAAGTAGAAGGACTTATCACAAACTGGAGTGCAGGGACGTATACGGTAAGCGAACACGTATACGTGATGCTCAATTTTCGTGCTGCCGAAGGATATTCAATAGCAGATATGCACGTATATGCCAATGGAATAGAGCAGACGCTTACGATCAATAGCGAAGGAATCTCTGAACTTGTATTTGGATACCTGAAGGAAGATATCACGATCACTGTTGAAGGAATAGAACAGTCAGGTTCCGTTGGCATTATGACATCGCCCGATAACGGAATTCTGAGAGCCTTGAAAGCTGATGGTGGTTTGCATGTGTATGGGCTCAAACCTAGCATTGAATTACGTATCTATAATGTTTCGGGTATACTCGTCTATCGAGGAAAAGCTATTGATACGGAACTGTTTATTACATTACATGAACGTGGATTCTATATCATTATTGCTGATGGTTCAAGCGTGAAAGTAGTGCTCTGAAAAGAACGGTTGGAACGGAGAATACGCTTCGTTCCAACTTTTTAAACGTTAAGAAACTCAATCGTCAAGCAATTTAAATTCATATCCTTCTTGTTTAAGCCATTCGATGGAACGAGGGAGGGCTTCTTTCATATTTGTTTCGGCTTTAAGTGAATCATGGAAAACGATTATCGAACCGTTACGGGTATAATTCTTTACTACGTTAAAAACGCCATTCGGCGTCATATGCGGACTATAATCCCGTGTGACTACATCCCACATGATTATCTTGTATTGTTTGCGGAGAAATAAAACTTGTGGGAATCGCATATGCCCGTGAGGAGGACGGAATAAATGGCTATGGATATACTTGTTTGCCTTTTTGATGTTGTTTAAATAGTTTTTTGTCTGAAACCGAATGCCTTGAATATGATTGAAAGTGTGGTTTCCTATTTGATGGCCTTGGTCTAAAATCTGTTGGAAAATAGCAGGATGCTTACGTACATTATCTCCTACACAGAAGAAGGTAGCTTTAATATCGTATTTATTCAATAGGTCTAAAACCCAAGGGGTAATATCGGGAATAGGTCCGTCGTCAAACGTGAGATAAACACATTTGCTTTTTGACGGTATTCGCCAGATTGCCCCTGGGAACAATATCCTGTATATCCGGGGAGGTTGCTCAATGAACATACTTTAATCCCTGGATACGGAACTATAGGCCATATAGAAGTTATTGAACTCTTCCATATACTTCTTACTTAAATCAGGATCGAAATGCTCAATGACACGTAAAGCTTCCTGCATAATGTATAAATCACTTCTCAAGACGTTGTCAACAGAAGCTAATTGGGATGGTTTCAAGCGGAAGAACCAGCGAATACTACGTATCGTACTATCTAATAACTCCTCATAGAGGGCAGCCGCCTTTTCCTTTTGTCCGAGTATGTAATAGTTTTCGGCAATAGATAAGATACTGTAATCCAACGGAACATTTTCCGAAGGTAATACTTCCATACATTTATCAAGTATAGTAAGGGCCTTATCATATTTTTTCTCATTGATAAGAGAAGTTGCCAGTTTTCCGAATATGTACATACGGTAACTCTTACACATGCGCATTGTCGTTTCTTCGATGTAGACACCCGGCGTATTAGTACCTCCCCATTTGAATTTGTTCATAACATTGTCATACATTCTATCGGTATTCACCGCTAAGTCGTTATTTTTTGTACTTAAGGGGACAACCTGATAAGCCATACCTGTTTGCTGGAAGAAACCGTCGAGGTTGACAAACTGATCGGGAGACACTGTCATTGCATAATACATCGGGCGTTCCCAATTATTGGTTTGCAACATGTCTAATATGATCAACTCCTGTTTTCCTAATGTCGTTTTATTGCTATAATCAAGTTGCATTTCCTTAAGCATCTGTGAGCGGTAGGGTGGATCAAGCACCTCGTTTTTCACAACGGTTGCCGAGTCTACTTTAAACGTAAACTTCTTTGATGGGATATAGTCTATTTCTTGACTATAATCCGGAAGTTTTTTATACCGGGGATCATTTGATTTTACAAAATTAAGTGCTGTTCCCAGATCAATCGGCTGTTCTACCATATCAAAAAGAGAAACTGCATCTCGTGTACCCATTACGTAATCGTCATGATTCCAACTAATGGGTAGTGGGGCCGATTCATAGGCCTGGCGTTTCATCTGGTCGATATACCAGTCGGTTTGCAGATAGCTGGTATTACAAACGCGCACATCCGTACGAATACCTTCTACTTCTTGTGCATACCATAAAGGGAATGTATCGTTGTCGCCATTGGTGAAAATAATAGCGTTAGGCTCGCAAGATTCTAAGTAATTAAGGCCAAAATCACGAGCCATGTAGCGTTTGGAACGATCGTGATCATCCCAATTTTGTCCGGCCATTTGAACAGGTACGAAAAGGCTGAGGATAGATGCTACGGCACCGGCCATTATTGGAGATGCTTTTGTGTATTTCTCAAGTAATTTGGCCAATCCGGCCACACCAAATCCAATCCAGATACAGAAGGCATAGAATGAACCGGCATACGCATAATCCCGTTCACGCGGCTGGTAAGGCACTTGATTCAGATAAAGTACAATTGCTATACCTGTCATAAAGAAGAGGAAGAATGTAATCCAGAAACTTTGTATACCCTTTTGTCCGGAATAGGCCTGATAGAACAAACCGATAAGCCCCAATAAAAAAGGTAGCATATAATAAACATTATGCCCTTTGTTCTTTGCAATATCATCCGGCATATCATCCTGCGGACCAACCAATACTTCGTCTATTGCTTTGATTCCGGTTATCCAGTTGCCGTTTAATATTTCTCCATTACCTTGAATATCGTTTTGGCGTCCGGAGAAATTCCACATAAAATAACGCCAGTACATAAAATTCAGTTGATAAGAAAAGAAGAAGCGAAGATTTTCGGCAAAGGTAGGTTTCATAACTGTAACCGTTTGTCCGTGACGGTCGAACTTTACAGGGGTGCCTTTTATCTGTGCCCATTCCTTATATGCTTCTACATGATTGGGCTGCTGGCTATACATACGGGGAAAAAGCATACTCAATTCATCCACATACTTGTAATCTATTGCATGCTTTGATACATAATACTTGTCTTTTTCGGTACTGTCTTTTTTGGATATACGCGTCCAGGTGGGTTCGCCTTCACTGAATTCTACCGCGTACATGTTACCCTGGCGTTGATATTTCACTTCCGAAAGATAGGTCTGTCCATAGAACAAAGGCACTTGCCCGTATTGTTCACGCGCCAGATACGTACGTAAGGTGAAAATATCTTTAGGAGAGTTTTGATCCATTGGCGTACCGGCCGTTGAACGGACCATGATCAGTGCATACGAAGAATAACCAACGACTATAACCATCAGGGAAATCAAGACAGTATTCAGCATTTTCGTATCTATTTTCTTATACCGAAACATAAATACCGTTAAGGCTATGATCAGGATAGCGCCTACTATATACCCGTTGCCGATAAAAGGAATGCCTAATAAGATAATGGAAAGTATAAAGGCTACTTTCATCTTTACTTCGTTCGGCTCATCACGCATCGTTTCATAGATAGCCCACGACAAAACAGCTAATAGAACGATAAGGTAGGCAAAGACGCCTGAATTGTACGGCATGCCCAATACATTAACAAAAAGAAGCTCGAATAACCCGGCAACATCTACTAAACCTTGTACTACCCCATACATCATTAAAGCTACAATAGCAAATGAAATAAGCAAAGCTCCAAGAGTTCCTTTCATCGTAGGGTTAGCGAATTTTTTATAATAATAGACCAATACAATAGCTGGGATACAGAGCAAGTTCAATAAGTGGACACCAATACTTAACCCCATCAAATAGGCAATCAGTACAATCCAACGGTCGGCATGTGGACGGTCGGCCACATCTTCCCATTTTAATATCAGCCAAAACACAGCTGCCGTAAACAGCGAAGAATAAGCATATACTTCACCTTCTACCGCACTGAACCAAAACGTATCGCTGAATGTATAAACCAACGCGCCTGCTAATCCGCTGCCTAAGATAGTAATCATTTGTCCGAGAGTCATTTCTTTCCCGTTCGTTACCATGATTTTCCTGGCTAAGTGCGTAATACTCCAAAACAAGAAAAGAATCGTAAGGCCGCTTGACAGGGCAGACATCGTATTTACCATCATAGCAACTTTATCAGGCCCTGAAGCAAATTGCGTAAATAAATTGGCAGTTAACATAAAGAATGGCGCTCCAGGTGGGTGTCCTACCTCTAATTTATAAGCCGATGATATGAACTCACCGCAATCCCAGAAACTGGCGGTAGGTTCCATGGTCATTAGATAAACAGTGGACGCAACGATAAATGCAATCCATCCTAACATGTTATTGATAAGTTTATACTGTTTCATATGCTTGTATAAAGTAATATGTTCAGAGTGTACGACAAAATTCCCAATTGGTGCGGTTGCCTTGGTTTATCTTTTCCTCCACGGCGTAAAAGTAATACTTTTTGTGAAATACCTGAGTAGTTACGTGAATTTTTCTTGAAGTAAGTTTAGCGTTTTATCTAAATAAAGAACTAAATCTTCATCTCTTGTCATATATATTTGATTTGCAATATATGGTATATACTTACCAACTAAATAGTTGTGTAATAAAGTGTTGTTAGTGCACAAATCCAACAATGACTCAAAATTATCAACTCTATCACGCAGATTCCTAATTGAGCCTCCGGTCATAAAGGAAATCGGATATTATTTTCTTTTAAAAAAGTATGTCGATACATTTTTAATGCGGGAGAATGGCAACTGGCTAATAAATACATGTTCCGCAACAATAGCTATTAGGCTCTATGCAATATAATAATTTGTCCAAATTCAAAGATGATTTATTTACCTTATCTTAGTTTCCCGATAAACAGGATATTGTTGTCGTCGTCCGTAATGCTGTTATTCAGTGCTTTTAGCTTTTGAAGCATTTCCGGGGTCAGTTTTTCCGGTTGAGAAAGAGCCTTTTCCAATTGCTCTTTTAGTTTGTAAGGCTCCATGTTTGCAGTGAAGTATCCACGGCTGAAAGACAACTCATTAGGGCCGTCAATGTTTCCCAACATATTCCATTTAATATCAACATAACAACCGCGTAATGTCTTTTTGTCGACTAAAATTTTCGAAAAACGAGGCATTTCTCCCCGCCAGGCCGCCTGAGTAAACAGACATGTCAGATAATAACCAGGTAATTCGATGTAGTTATGGAGAAGAATAGGAGCTCCGTTGAAATCAAGTGCGAAATTTGGTTGTAATCGGTTTTCCTGAGGTAAATAATGATATAACGTATCCGTAACATAATCCCATCGCAGTATGGAAAAATCCAAGTTAGCCGTATTCAATGATTCCCATACTTCGTTACTGTAATCTCCGGGATGAACCACAAACTGTCCTGCCGGGATTTCTTGAAGAACATTCCCTTTGAAGTCCTGTATCCAAACGACGGAAGGGGTATCCATGAACGGAAGGGCCATCATTGTCAACGTTTCGGTTTCCGGATGGATGATAAATCGTCCCTTATGTGTCAGATAAGATAATGGAATCTGTTGCAAGGCTTTTCCTTTCAGGTCAAAGACTAATATTTTAGACGCCCTAAATGATAACAGATATATTCTTCCATTTTTTTCATCTATGTAGCTATCATAAAGACCTATGTTATATTCATCAGGTCCTTGCCCAGGTGAAGACAGGGTACACAAATAGTTCCCTTCTTTATTGTATAATTTATAAGCGCCAGCTTTAAAAGAATAGACTCCAATATAGCTTTCACTTACCGTTATTCTACCATCTTCGGCCGTTAGTGCTTCTTCTGTATTTTCTAACCTGATGATTTCGAAAGAAGATAAGAAAGGACTTAACGGGATATTAAACGTGTCTTTAACAGCCGTTAGGTCGCACACAGTCAGTGTGTCTCCATTCATGTAAACCTGATGTGCTACAACCGGACAATCATCCAGCGTCAAACCTTTTTTCATTTCCTTTTTCTCACTACACGAAAAAAGGATCCAAACGATTAGCCCAATGATAAAACAAAGTTCTTTTTTCATACCATATGTGTTTATTCATGAGTATATTTTCTATATTGTATACTTGGCATAATGGGCAAAAAAAGTACAATCCCCATTTTCCCATGAAACAATCCTAAATCAGTCAGGAAACTAGCATGCATAATCAAATGCCGTGCGATGCGAAGTAATAATTCATCATGGATATGAGTATGGTCTTTCATGAACAAAGTTGTATTTTTTCTACAATAATAACTATTTTTTCTACATACCATGTAAATCCAACGTGTATTAACATAGATTATATAAAGTTCATACAGGCTTAATCCCTTTTTCGGCTAACAACTCCAAGCCAAGTTCTCTTAATTTGAATTTTTGAATTTTACCACTGCCGGTAAGGGGAAAATCATGTACAAAGAAAATATATTTAGGAATCTTATGGCGCGCTATTTGTCCGCGGCAATACTCTTTCACATCCTCTTCCGTTATAGTTGTATCATCCTGAAGAATAATGAAAGCGCCTACTTCTTCTCCATATTTGGGCGAGTTAACGCCTACTACCTGTATATCCTTTATACCATCCATTTTATAGAGAAAATCTTCTATTTCTTTGGGATAAATATTTTCTCCTCCACGAATGATCATGTCTTTTATGCGGCCTGTAATACGGTAATTTCCGTTTTCGTCTTTAATGCCTAAATCTCCGCTATGCAGCCAGCCGTCTTTATCAATCGCCTGGACAGTAGCTTCCGGTTTTTTATAATACCCTTTCATCAATAGATAACCCCGGCAACAGATTTCACCTTGTTCACCTGCGGGACACTCCTTTTCTGTTTCCGGATTAAATACGCTTACTTCGGTAAACGGAAATTCTTTACCTACCGTCGTGGTTCGTTCTTCAAACGATTGTTCTACCCGGCTCTGCGTCATTCCGGGAGAACTTTCCGTCAAGCCATATACACTGGTGATATAGGGGATGTGCATTTTCTCTACAACAGCCCGCATTACTTCCGGAGGGCATAAAGAACCGGCCATAATACCTGTACGGAGTGAAGACAAGTCGAACATACTAAACATCGGATGGTTTAGCTCGGCGATAAACATCGTCGGCACACCATATAAAGCGGTACATCTTTCTTTGTGTATAGAGGCCAGTACAACCAATGGGTCAAACCGTTCAACCATTACTTGTGTGCAGCCATGCGTCAGCACATTCATAGAAGCCAGCGTAATGCCAAAACAATGGAAGAGAGGGACACAACAGCAGAGTTTGTCTTCGGCTGTAAATTTCATATTCTCCCCGGTAAAAAAACCATTGTTGGCTATATTATAATGTGTAAGCATCACGCCCTTTGGAAAGCCTGTTGTGCCGGACGTATATTGCATATTGACCACATCATGGCATGTTACCTGTTTTTTTGCTTCACATAAAGTACGATCGTCGATATTTTCGCCCAACAACAGCAGTTCCGGAGTGTTATACATGCCCCGATACTTTTCCTGTCCGATAAAAACGACATTCTTCATTTCCGGGAAACGCTCACTTTGCATATATCCGCGTTGGCTTTCCTTTAGTTCGGGAAGCATCGTATACACCATATCAATATAGCTGCCATCAAATACTCCCTCCGTGATACAAAGCGTGTGTAAATCGGAATCTTTCACCAGATATTCCAGCTCGCTCTGTTTATAATTTGTATTTACGGTAACTAATACGGCGCCGATTTTAGCGCCTGCAAATAAGAATGTAAGCCAGTCGGGCACATTCGTTGCCCAGATTCCCACATGTGTGCCCTTTTTTACGCCGATGGAAAGCAAGCCTTTTGCCATTCTGTCTACCCGTTCATTAAACACCGACCAGGTGAAACGTAAATCACGGTCGGAATAGACAATATAGTCTTTATCAGGCGTTTTTCCCGCCCAATATTCTACCCATTGTCCAAGGGTTCTCTCTTGTAATTCCATAGAATTCTCCAATTTTTAATAAGGAGTATACACAATGCCCAATATTTTCGCGGCGCTGCCATTGGCGGCATGAACATGGTGGGCTACGATCGAATCGTAATAAATACTGTCTCCTTCGTTTAACAGATACGTGTTTTTACCATAATTAATTTCCACGATTCCTTCCAATACATAGATAAATTCTTCTCCCTCATGCGTAGAAAGAATAAAATCTGCATTTTCGGAAGGAGCAATGTCGATAAGGAAAGGCTCCATGTGCCTGCCGGACTTATCCTGTGATAAAGAATGGTATTCCATGTGTTTATGAGAGACGGTCGCATTGTTGGAAAAGCTAATGCTATTATCTTCATTGCTGTCTTTTTTTCTGCAGATGACCGGGCCTAACTCCGACTGGTCGTCCAAAAATGTTCCTAAACGCACACCCAGTACACGGGCTATTTTTATCAAAGGCGCTAAGGAAGGAAAATCTACATTGTTCTCAATGCGCTCCACCTGTTCTATCCCCAAGCCGGAACGTTCGGCGACATCAGTAAGAGACAGTTGTTTCGATTCCCGGATACTTTTTATCTTAGCACCAATCACGTTATTATTTCCCATATGTTTGATTTATTTAGTAAAATCAGCCTTTATTTTACGATTCGTAATTAAACGGCGCAAATTTACATTAATATTTTATTATAGATTTCAATATATCATCAAAAAAATACGTATATTACAACGGTTTTTATAACGAGATTCAATTTGTTTTAGTATGATAAACTTCATCACCTGGACGGCTGACCCTGCCATTTTCACAATCAGTTCACATGAGGTACGTTGGTATGGACTGACTTTTGGGCTAGGTTTTCTAATAGGCTACATGATAGTAGATAAAATGTGGAAGAGGGAGAAACTCAACCAACGCTGGATTGAGTCTCTTTTAATCTACACCGGATTGGGTACGCTAATAGGCTCTCGTTTAGGGCATTGTTTGTTTTACGCCCCGGAATATTATCTGACCAATCCATTGGAAATTTTAAAGACCTGGGAAGGAGGGCTGGCCAGTCATGGCGGTACATTAGGTATTGTGATAGCCGTCTATTTTTACTCGAAACGGGTAACTCATAAGAGTATGTTGTGGACATTCGACAAACTAGTGGTTCCCACCGGCTTAGTAGCCGCGCTTATTCGTCTGGGTAACCTGATGAATCATGAGATTTACGGACATCCGACCGATATGCCCTGGGGATTCCGTTTCATTGAAAACTTATCTGCCTGGAGACATGGCACAGAACCGATTTTTACAGCCCCTGCCCATCCTACACAATTATACGAAGCGATCTGTTATTTCCTAACCTTTATCCTGTGTATGTGGCTTTATTTCAAGAAAGATGCTTATAAGAAAGAAGGACTCATCTTCGGCATATTTATGATCTGTATCTTCGGCTCCCGCTTTTTCATTGAGTTTCTGAAAAACAACCAGGAAGCATTTGAAGCCGATATGATATTAAATATGGGACAATTATTAAGCATTCCCTTTATTTTGGCCGGCGTATATTTTGTTTGGAGAGCATTGAGAACCAAACATTAACTCCTATTTAATACAACCCATTGCAACACTTAAACTTTTGTTTAATAATATATTTTCACTCAACAACTTGTAGATAATTTTAATTATTAAAATAACGTCACACACTCACACGGACTTTTAAAAAAGACAATAGGGGTTTTTCAAGAGGTCGTTGTCTTATAGATAAAAACTTATCAAATGAATTCGATTTTTAAATTATTACTTGTGCTGTTTCTTGTTTTGAAGGCTACTCAGACATACAGTCAAGATAAATTTCACGTTCATGTGGATTATAACTATCTATTGGGGCTTTATGAAAAAGGCGACTTTTGGACAATCAAGTCGGACTTGAATGGTTTTGATGTCAATATAGCAGGTATGTATGATTTCAATGAACGGTTATCTGCCGGCATCGGAATTGGTGCTGAAAAACTAAATACCCCTGAATATACAATCTTTCCTGTTTTTGCTAAAGTAGCTTATTCGCCTATCAGATCGACGGAAAAACCGTATGTCTTTACCAGGCTTGGCTATGGCATTGGTACAAAGATATCGAATCCCGGCTTTTTATTTAATCCCGGCATCGGCTATAAACTTATGTTGCGAAAACACTTTGGATTTAATTTCATGCTAGGCTATCATTGCCAATCAGTCCGGTATGATATCGTTGTTTATAACGACGAAGGAGCGATTGCTGCCAAAAGAACAGGCCTCAATTCCCGGCACTCTCTCTCATTCGGAATAGGGTTTATTTTTTAGTAGTCAAAGTAGTCAATTAGTTAAAGTAGTACAAACAAAAAAACTACTTTGACTACTTTAACTTTAAAGATACACCTTTTGAGATTGATCTGACAAGCTTTTTTTCAAGAAGTGCCTACCTTTTTTCAAAGAGGTAGGCATGAAATTTTGACGCTCATGAAATGCCCATTGACAATTAAAGCATTATTCAGAAAAAAGAAGCCATACATCGTGGATTTCGAAATCACGGATGATATCCCGGGCGGCCCGGCAATATGGCCTCGCTATATCAATGTTTATTAAGCACAGACAGGAGAACATACAGAAATATCGCACCTGCTATCCCCAAAAAGCCAAACAGGAGAATAAACGCTATCGTACACCCCATCAATATATATCTTCTTTCATTGCCTTTCCATGACAGTGACTTGACTTTCAGAGAAAACATCGGGATTTCCGATACCAGCAACAAAGAGGTAAGCGTAGCCGACAAGATAACGACCACAACAAACAATGCTTCGTTTAAATGGATAATCGGCTGTAACGAATAGGCTAAAGATGACCAGAACAAAGCATGTGCCGGAACCGGAAGACCAATAAAAGAAGTCGTTTGCCGTTCGTCAATATTAAACTTTGCCAAACGCAACCCGGAGAAAACCGGTATCACAAAAGCAAGATAAGGGATATAAGCATTCAGACTATCTAAAGGTAAAAACGGACAGGCTTCCCTGAGTAAATGAAAAACAATCATCCCCGGAGCCACTCCGAAACCAACCATATCAGCTAATGAATCCAATTCTTTACCCATAGGAGAATAGGCTTTAAGCAAACGGGCGGCAAAACCGTCTGAGAAATCAAAAACGGCGGCAATCATTATCCAAACAGCAGCCCATAATAAATTGCCATCCAGCGCCACCACGCCGGCAATACACCCCGACGCCAAGCTCAGGCAGGTGATAGCATTAGGAATATGTTTCCGGATATTCATTCGTCGGCAAAATTTATTAATTATTTCTCTCCAAGCGTGCAATAGGCGTTTGATTCCCTGTAACCTTCTGGTCCATTTCTACAAGTACTTCACTATCCAGCGGAATATATACATCCACACGCGAACCGAACTTGATAAAACCCATCTGGTCGTCTACATGGCAAGGTTCGCCCGGTTTGGCGTAGGTTACGATCCGGCGGGCAACAGCTCCTGCTATCTGCCTGGCCAGTATATCTCTCCCACATTGAGTTGTTATCACCACAGCAGAACGTTCGTTTTCCGTACTGCTTTTAGGTAGATAAGCCGCCATAAAACGTCCATTGTTATGCGATACATGTTTTACCACGCCATTTACCGGAAACCAGTTAGCATGTACATTAAATACCGACATAAAAACAGAGATCAACAGACATTTACAATGGAGGACTTCATTTTCCATTACTTCTTCTATCGCCACAATTGTACCATCGGCCGGAGCAATTACCAATCCTTCCGAATCGAATGGAAAACGACGGAAAGGGCTACGGAAAAAATTAAGGACTAAAAGGAACAATACCGTCGACAGAGTAAATACGATATAGAATACCGTACCCTTTCCTATCGTGTGGAATAAAACAAGATTAATAAGGAACAATACCGTAAAAAGGGTTAGCAGTAAACCTGTTCCTTCCTTGTGCACCTTGTGAACTGTTATTCTTCTTAGTTTTCTTTTATCCATTCTGCTGCAAAAATATCTATTTTTAGCGAATATCAGCCATTCACGGCTTCTATTTTATCTAATTCCACATACCAAAGGAAACCTTTTACGTTTTCATAACCCATCCGACGAACTAAATTCATATAGTTTTTCACTTGGTAATGATAGCGTTTATCTTGTTTTTCACCAAATTTATAATCTACTATTATGGCGTGATCATCCGTTATCATTACTCTGTCGGGACGTTTGGTTTTTCCTTTCCCGAAAAGTATTTCCACTTCGTTTAAAACGCGATTGGAGCCATCATACCAAGATGATACTTCGGGCGACGCCAATAAATCCTTCAGGCGTTTGGCCAAGGCTAATGCTTCTTCTCTGTTAATGATTCCGGCTTGCAGGTAACTGTCCACTGCCGGAATGATGTCTTCCTTTGTAAGGATAGAACTTAACACTTCGTGCATCAATGCTCCATGCTTTCTTTGTGCATTATCAAAAAAGAAACTTTTTCCATGCAAGCGTAGTTGCAACCGGTCGTTGGGAGAAACCGAGAAAAGTTTTCCCATACCTATCTCTTCCGTCTGTTTTTCTTTTTCACTTCCGAAAGATAAACAAGGACTACCCAGCTCAAACAGGCCGGTCTCCGTATCAAAAGAAAAATGTTCGCTTTCATATAACCCTTCCCATAGCAGATCTGCAATCGAATGGACTTTTTCTACTTTTCCTGTCTGTTCATGGATTTTCTGAGGGCGGGGAGCAAACACTATCAATTCTTCTTTGGCGCGGGTAAAAGCTACATATAATGTATTCAGATTATCAATATAGGCATGCAAGCGTTCTTCAAAATAATCATTGGCAAAGATCGTTTTAGAAAGCTTTTGCCCGTAACGCACCGGCGCCAGGTGTAATTTATTGAATGGCGCCATCAGGGGTTTACACCACATAACTACCTGTTTGGTTGGTTTATGATCGAGCTCCCAATCGGCGAATGGTATAATAACGGCCTTGAATCCTAACCCTTTCGATTTATGAACGGTAAGGATACGAACAGCATTCTGTCCGTCCGGAGTAGCAATCGCTCTACGATAACCCGTTTCGTCCCACCAATCAAGAAAACGGCTTAAATCGGCGTTTTCTTTTTGTGCATACTCCAACATCATATCAAAGAATGCCTGGATAAATACCTGCTCATTAGCAGGAAAATAAGCAGAGAACAACCGAAACAAACCTTCTGTTAACTCATACAGCGATTGATGTGAAAGTTCGTATAGTTCCTTTTTAATAAAAGGAGGAAATTCCGTAGCAATAGTTGCTTCATTTATTCTTCCGGCCATAATCAGATAGGAAAAAACCGCTATCTGTTTGTTGGTTGGTTCATTGGGATTTTTCAAATGACGTAATAAAACTACTAGAAAACGAACTGCTTGGGAACGATTCACAAACAGTGCCTCATCCGAAATGATATCATATTTGTAGCAGCCGGATGTATGTTCTTCTTTGTACGTCAGCAACGTATCAGCCACCATCGCTGCTTCCAGATTCGTCCGCGTCAATATAGCTATATCTTTCAACGTATATCCGTTATCTTGTAATTGTTCCAGTGCTACGGGCAACTGTAGCAGCACATCTTCTTTCCAGTCGGTATCTTCGCCATTCGGTAGGAATGTTATTTTCACATGGCCTTCTTTATCCTGAAATTTAGGAGGAATCAACTGGCTGCTATCCGCATAAGCCGACATGATTTTCCGTCGAAATACTTCTTGTTCTTTTTCCGAGAGAGAGGAAGTTTCCAATGTTTCATTATAGATCAATTGCAAAATACCAGGTACAATATCAAATAAACCATTGTTAAATTCCACAATATTTCGGAAACTACGCCAATTTTCCTTTAATGTTTCTTCCTTTACCTGTTCGCGAATAAAGTCTTTTGCTACTTGCTCATCCAGTAATTTCCAGTCGGAATTACGAAAACGATAGATACTTTGCTTTACGTCTCCCACAATCAGATTATTATTATTGTGGGCGAGGCTTTCTTTTATAAGCGGATGGAAATTGTTCCATTGCATATTACTTGTGTCTTGAAACTCATCTATCATATAATGGCCCACATGTGTACCCGTTTTCTCATAGATAAAAGGGGCGTCGCTGCCATCAATTACTTTATTAAGTAATTCGGTCGTATCGGCAATAAGCATGATGTTTTTTTCTTCCCGGTATGCTGCTATTTTCGCAGATACATCATTCAGAATACCCAGCGCATAATAAAACCGGACAATTTCTTTAGCTGTATTATAAGCCGTCAGGCTATTAAAGAAAGAAATGACCTCTTTAATACATTCATTCAAACCATCTTCAAAAGCACAACCGATAATCTGTACTTTGCCGGGCGGCGTTGTTTTAGTGTAACAAGCTTCCACATGATCCGCCAGGCCAATAAAAGTGGCGGTAGGTTCTTTCATCTCGCCTGCTGCATACTTTTCAAAATGTTTTAACGGCGAGTTGCTTCCACCTTTGAAGTCGGTAGGTTGCAGAGCATATTGTCTTAATATCCCTATTCCTTTTTCTCCGATCTTTTTGATTTCGTTTTCTGTTGAACGAATAATGGAATACAGTTCATTTTTATAATTTTCAAGAACCTGCTTATTCGCAATATCCTTATTTACCTCATCACTGGACGCCTTATAGCTTTCTTTAAATACTTCGCGGCTAAGCCCCATTATATCACGGCGTAAATTCCATTCCCCACCCGATTCTATTTTATCCTCGGCAAAGCGAAGTAGCCAGCCCAACAACTCCTTACTCTCCGGTTTATCCAAATCACCTAACAGGTTATCAATAGCCTCCGTTAAGACCAATTCTTGATCCATTTCGATGCCATACCCTCCTTGCAAGCCGATTTCCAGGGTAAAGGCACGCATTGTTTGCTGAAAAAAGCGATCGATCGTACTAATATTGAATGCGGCATAATCATGCAAGATCGTTATCAATATTTTTTTCGCTTTTTTTCTTATGAAATCTTCTTCCCATCCATACTCATCTTGCAATATCTTTACATAATCAGACTTTTTCCGTGATGCCAAATGATAGAGTTCCTCTATGATACGCCCTTTCATCTCATCGGTAGCCTTATTCGTAAAGGTAACAGCCAAAATCCGACGATAAGCCATATCTTCGGCGAACAACAATTTCAGGTATTCGCCTGTCAGCTTATGTGTCTTTCCTGCTCCGGCGGAAGCTCTATAGATAGTTAGCATACAATTAGATTATCCGACTTTTAATATAACCTTCTTTTTGTAGAATTTCCAATACTTTTGTACGTAAATCTCCTTGTATAATGATTTCGTCATCTTTAGCCGAACCCCCTACCCCGCACTTTACTTTCAGGTATTTCCCTAAGACCTCGAGGTCGCCTGCCGTACCACGAAATCCGGTAATCAATGTAACAACCTTTCCTCCACGATTCCGCTTATCCAACGAAATGCGCAAGAGTTGTTTCTCTTTCGGAAGCGTATCTTCTTTCGCTTCTTCCTCTGTACTATATTGAAATTCAGGATTGGTAGAATACATAACGCCCAATCTGTCTTTCCAGTCATTCTTTTTCATACAATTACTCTTTACTCTTTAACGGTCAAAACTACAAATTAATAATGTATATACAAAAGAGTATCCTGCTATTATGGCGCACGGAATAATTCCTTATATTTGTGTTGTTGTTATTTTAACTATCATCTTAACTGTTACAAAAATGGAACATCTACTACATTATGTATGGAAATACAAACTTTACGCCCCTTCCGGTTTGGTTACTACCCAAGGGCTTTCTATCTCTGTTATTGATCCGGGTATTCAGAATACGGATGCCGGGCCTGATTTCTTTAATGCCAAAATTAGAATAGACAAAACGATGTGGGTAGGCAATGTTGAAATACATTCAAAAGCATCCGACTGGCTCTTGCATAACCATCATAAGGATAAGGCATATGATTCGGTTATTTTACATTTGGCCGGCATAGTAAATGCTGAAATATATCGTACGAATGGTGAAGCAATACCACAGGCTCAACTAACTATCCCCGATACGGTGCGCGGAAATATTGACTGGCTTATCCATCGGGATATACCTATTCCCTGCCTTTACAGTATCAAAAACATTGAACAAATACAAGTATCCTCGTGGATAAATGTCCTCCTTTGTGAACGGTTGGAGCGAAAAACAAAAGATATTTTCCGGCTAATGGAACAATACAATAATGATTGGAATGAGGTTTTCTATATCATATTTACACGTTGTTTTGGTTTTGGGATAAACAATGATGCCTTTGAACGCCTAGCCAAAAGCCTTCCGCTTCATTTTATTTACAAACAACGCAGTAGTTGTTCGCAGATTGAGGCAATGTTATTCGGACAAGCCGGCATGTTGAAAGAAATAGGAACTTGTCATTACTACCGTTTGCTACAACAGGAGTATACATTCTTGCAACATAAATATAATTTAAAGCCATTAGACGATACTGTTTTTAAAAGCCTTCGTGTACGCCCCGCTAATTTTCCACATGTTAAATTAGCCCAATTGGCATCTATCTGGTATCGTTATGACACGCTCTTCTCTAGTATACTGAATGAAGATGACATACAACAAATAAAAAATTTACTCAGGATACCGGCCTCTGCTTATTGGGATTCGCATCATCATTTTAATGATACATCGCCGATCAAAGAGAAAGTGTTGGGCGACGGCGCCCTTACTATTATCCTTATCAATGTAGTAGTACCTATGTTATTTGCCTACGGACAGAAAAACAAACAGGATGAGTATTGTGAACGGGCTCTTCGTTTCCTAGAGAATGCCCCGCCGGAAAAGAATCAGATCATAACCACTTACTGCCAGGCCGG
Organism: Tannerellaceae bacterium; assembly: GCA_031264865.1. GTDB lineage: Bacteria > Bacteroidota > Bacteroidia > Bacteroidales > Tannerellaceae > DFXE01. The sequence continues at coordinate 22,603 of JAISDJ010000363.1, forward strand.
TATACAGGTACATAACGCTGGAGACAGCCAAGCGCTTATTCAATTAAAAAAAGAATATTGCGACAAAAAAAAGTGCCTGTTTTGCCGTATCGGATTTAGTTTGCTGAAACGGGTAAATCCGTAAATAGATTTAAAACGAACCGGTAAATGAATGGAATCCCGGTATTTTATCTACTTTTGTTCTGATTATCATCAAATAGTAATTGAATGAACGTTTCGTCTATTAGGAAAAAAGTTGAACGATTTAGCTTTTTTCTGCTTTTACTGATTATCTATTCATGCGCCAATATAGGTTCGCCGAATGGAGGCCCGTACGATGAAGACCCGCCTAAGTTTGTAAGTAGTACGCCGGCTCCCAACCAGACAAACTTTAAGGGAAACAAAATAGAGATATTATTTGACGAATTAATCCAGATAGAAAAACCAACCGAAAATGTCATCATTACTCCCCCTCAACTACAAATGCCCGTTATCCGCCCATCAGGTAAAAAAGTAGTTGTAGAGCTGAAGGATACACTGAAGGAGAATACAACATATACAATAGACTTTACCAATTCCATAGCAGATAATAATGAGAAAAATGTGTTTGAGAATTTTTCCTTCGCATTTTCTACAGGCGACATAATCGATTCACTCGAAGTATCCGGTTATTTACTTAATGCAGAGAATCTGGAACCTATGCCCGGAATAACCATTGGTTTACATAGCAACCTTGACGATACGGCTTTTGTAAAAGAACCTTTTATACGTACTTCGCGTACCAATGACATTGGTAAATTCGTGATTCGGAATATTGCCCCGGGAACGTATCGTATTTTTGCTCTCAATGATGTCAACAGAGATTATAAGTTCGATCAACCGGGTGAAGAAATTGCCTTCTGTGATTCGCTAATCATCCCGACTTTTGAATTTACCTCCAGGCAGGATACGTTGTGGAAAGATACGATAACCGTTGATACGATAAAAACAGTTGCCTATACCCGTTTTATGCCGGATAATATTGAACTTCGTTTATTTAAAGAACAGTTTGAACGACAATATATACTACGCCCCGAACGTCCGCAAGAGAACCTGTTTACTTTACGCTTTAACGCTAAGTTGGATACAATGCCTCTACCGGTTCCCCTCAATTTTATACCGGCAGAAGAAAATTGGTATTATCCCCAGTGGACAGAAGAAGATAAAGCTGTTACTTATTGGTTAACCGACCCATTGATTTGGAGCCAGGATACATTGCAAATTGAGATCAATTATCCTAAAAGTGATTCACTGAATGTTCTCCGTCCGCAAACAGATACGCTCTCTGTCTCTATGCGCCGTCGTCCGGAACCCAAAAAGAAAAAGAAAGATGACGACGAACCGGAACCGATTATCTTCTTAGGGATGGCTATAGACGCGCCCAACTCAATGGACATTTTCGATACGGTAGCCATTGTATTTGATGAACCTGTTTTGGAATTAGATAAGGAATTATTCTTTCTGGAACAAAAGATCGATACCATTTGGACGCCTGTGGTATTTGATTTCTATCCCGATTCTCTTAATTCATTAGGTTTCTTTATCAGCCGGAAGTGGAATTATGCGGAAGAATACCGCCTTACCGTAGATTCGGCAAGCATTTACAGTATTTACGATAAGTGGAACAACACCGTAAGCCAAACCTTCCGAATAAAAGCGGAAGATGAATACGGGCATTTATATATCAATATTAATGGCTTACCCACAGATAGTACGGTAGCCTTTGTTGAGTTATTAAACAGTAACGATCAACCGGTCAGGAAAAATCGAGTGTCGAACGGCGGAGTGCTCTTTATGGACTTACATCCCGATAAGTATTATGCCCGCCTGATTCTGGATGAAAATGCAAATTACACATGGGATACTGGAAATTATGCAGAAAAACGTCAGCCTGAAACAGTAATCTATTGCCCCAATATGTTCACAATAATGAAAAATTGGCAATTAGAAGAAACATGGGATATACATGCTGCCACATTTACCAGGCAAAAACCCTTGGATATAACAAAAAACAAGCCCAAAGAGGCGACAAAACCGAAAAGAGATTACAAAAATGAAGGAAGACAAACATCAGGCGGTAGTTCCGGTCGCAGCATGGGAATACCGTTTTAAACGAATAATAGCTACAATCATTATTCTTACGGCCGTTTTGCAAGGACAAATACAAGGACAAAAGCAATGTTTTAACGATGCAACTGTTTTTGTAGACGGTGAAAAAGTAACCTATGACGTCTACTTTAAATGGGGGCTCATGATGCCAAAAGCCGGAATCGCTTCGCTGGCCGTAAAAGAAACGGAATATCAAGGCTTGCCTGCATGGAATACATATGTATTGATTAATTCGTCGGGTATGGTCAATGCGTTCTTCAGTATACGCGATACAATGCAGAACTATTTGACGAAAGAAAAACCTCGTTTATTATATAGCGGAAAACGTACGCTTGAAGGCGGTTATTATGAAATGGACGATTTGGATTATTCATACAAAGACGACAAAACCTATATTCATGCCATACGGAAGAACCGGAACAGGGTGAGAGCCGATACAGTACTTATCGGCGGAGAATGTGTATTGGATTTACTTGGTTCGCTTATGTATGCCCGCACGTTCAATTGGGAAAACTTCAGCACCGGCCACAGATATTCACTTCAGGTGGGTATGGGGAAAAGCCTGATTCATGTGAGTTATCGGTATGAGGGACAGCGAATCGTGGAGCACGACAAGGTGAAATTTCGCACTCGTCTGTTTATCGTTGACATCTATGATGATGCCTTTACCGAAAGTAAAGAAGCCATGGAAATATGGATCGGCGACGACGATAATCATATTCCCGTAAAGATACGAGCCAAACTAAAGATAGGCGCTATGGAAACGTATTATAAATCGGCTCAAAACCTTCGCTATCCCTTAACATGCAGGATAGAAATGCCTTAATGACGGATTTTATTATTCCAACGCTTCGAAAGGCAGTTCCGTATCCTTTCGGTAACCGGTTCCGGTGAAAGTAGCTATCAGTTCTCCGGTTTCGTTCGTAATAGTTACTTCACAATTGGCTAACCGTTTATGACTGAAGACTTCTTTTGCTTCCGCATACAGGAATCCTTTTCTTTCGGATTGAAAGAAGTTGATTGATGAATTTATGGAAAAGGTAAGCCGGGCATGGCTATTCGTTGCCGCTGCAAAAGCAAGGTCGGCCAATGTAAAGATCGCTCCTCCCTGGCAAATGCCTCCACCATTCAGATGTTCCGGTTTAATCTCCATACGCGCCTTTGCATATCCATTACCAACGTCCAACAATTCAATACCCGCCAACAGTGCGAATTTATCACCTTTTAAAAATTCCTGTATAGTCATGTCAATGATTTACCTCTCATTTAGTTTCCACTCTGTTCCGTCTTTGGTATCTTTTATTTCGAAACCGATAGTTGCCAGTTCATTTCGTATTTTATCCGAGGTTGCCCAATTTTTATTCACTTTGGCTTCCTGGCGAATGGTAAGAAGTAAATCCACGGCCTTGCCGAAAGCTTCATAATTACCTTCGCCTGCCGACGCTTCGTCTTTCATGCCTAATATATCAAACAGGAAAAGCTGGTAGACCCCTTTTAATTCCTGTATATCTTCGGCGGTCATCGTTCCGTTGCCGTCTTTCACCGTATTGATTATCCGGGATGCGTCAAATAAATGAGATATAACGATGGGCGAATTCAAGTCATCGTTCATCGCTTCGTAGCATTTATTCCGTATCTCTTTTATATCTACCGACGAAGTGGAGGAAGGTTGGAGTTTCATTAAATGGCGCCAGGAATCCATTAACCGGGATAGTCCTTTTTCCGAGGCCTGTAGCGCCTCGTTACTAAAGTCTACCGTACTGCGGTAATGCGCTTGCAAAATAAAGAAACGGATCGTCATAGGCGAATAGGCTTGTGTAAGCATAGCGTGATTTCCGGTAAAAAATTCGTCCAGTGTAATAAAATTGCCTAATGATTTACCCATCTTTTGCCCGTTTACGGTAATCATATTGTTGTGCATCCAATAATGTACCATATCATCGCCCTGTGAGGCTACCGCCTGGGCTATCTCACATTCGTGATGAGGAAAGATAAGATCCATTCCTCCACCATGTATATCAAAATGGCTGCCGAGATACTTTTTCCCCATAGCCGTACATTCGCAATGCCATCCGGGGAATCCGTTACTCCACGGCGACGGCCAACGCATGATATGTTCCGGCTGTGCTTTTTTCCAAAGGGCAAAATCTGTCGGATTATGTTTTTCCTCTTGTCCGTCCAAGCTGCGCGTCGTATTCATCATATCTTCTACATTCCGTCCGGAAAGGATGCCGTATTTATAGGTTTTATTGTATTTTCCCACATCAAAATAAACAGAACCTCCGCTTTCGTAAGCGTAACCCTTATCCACTATTTCTTTTACCAATTCGATTTGTTCAATAATATGTCCCGAAGCATGTGGTTCGATACTGGGAGGCAACACATTCAATGCTTCCACAGATTTGCGATACCGATTCAGAAAATACTGTACCACTTCCATTGGCTCCAATTGTTCCAGACGCGCTTTCTTGGCTATTTTATCTTCTCCTTCATCAGCATCATGTTCCAGATGCCCCACATCCGTAATATTACGTACATAGCGCACCTTATATCCCAAATGAGTAAGATAACGGAATAATAAATCGAAAGTAATAGCCGGACGGGCATGTCCCAAATGTGCATCGCCATAAACGGTAGGGCCGCAAACATACATTCCCACATGCGGTTCATGTAAGGGTACAAATTGTTCTTTCTTCCCGGTCAACGTATTGTGTATATGCAACGGATGATTCATAATTGTTCATTTTAGTAAGCCATGCAAACTTACATAAAAATTGCGATTTATAAGCGAGTCGGATAAAAGAATACTTTTTTAAGCAGTAAAAGACAAGACCACAGCTTGTGCATATATTCCAAGCTCGAAGCTTATTATGA
>JAISDJ010000362.1 GCA_031264865.1 Tannerellaceae bacterium
GATTTTCCGGTATCGGTTCAACTATGATAGCTATTGCTGCTGGTATTGCTATTACTACATACAAAGACCGTTTCGCTTGTCGTTTCCTCACAGTTGATGCTGATATAGAACACGACCAAGGATTACTAAAGTTTTATACTAAAAATGGATTTGTTTCCAATACTGAAATGAATACTAAAAAGAGTAAAACTATTAATATGAGAAGAGAACTCTTTACAAGATTACAACCCAAAAATATATCACTAACCCTTCAGGTGTCAGAAGTATTTCTTAAACCCTATTCAGTCAATCACCCCTAAACCTTTCAGATAGGTCTCCATAACCCGTATCCTTACATGACCTAAGAGTGCTAACTCTTTGCTAAATAATGAATTAACAAAGCTGGAGGTTTTATGTAAAACCGGTATACCTGCACGCATGGGGCAACGAAAAGCTGGACAACACGCGCCCTTGAGACGGCGGGCGGGCTTGGCCGCACCACTTGACAACACGAAACGGGAGAGCGGCCGCTTTGCGAGAAGTGGGAGAAGTAGACAGAATGGCGCGTTATGGTGCAGCGCCGCCGTCCCAGACCTTTGCGCCGCATGGCGACGTAGGGCCTGACTCAGGTCTTAGTTTTGACCGAATGAAAGGACGCTTGGCTTCGGGCGCTCACCATAACGTCCTATTCTGTCTAAGCTGCTGGCCTGGGCAAAGGCACGAATGGGGACGGGGCGCGTTCTGGCCCGCAGCGGCTTCCCTCTACGCGCCGCTTGGTCCGCGATGATACCGCGACCCGCTTGCAAGGTAGGAGCGTATATGTTCTGGTTGTTCAGAGGGGGCATTGGGCATCCAGCGCGGAGATCTCGGGCCCATTCTAAAAGGCTCAAGAACACGCTCTAACGGGCCGTAGCAGGGCTTTTGAGGGCTTTGGTATACGAGATTTTGTCTAAAGGGGTGTTTTAGGGGTATGGTTAGGTATTCCCTGTTATCGGGGAACATAAAAAAATGACCCCGCTCCTTGTTTTGACGACAGCGCGGGGCCATAAACAGGATCTTACTTCCAACGATCACCTTGATCTGTAAATATAGCTAGTTCTTTTAATAAAAACATATCTACAAAATAATTATTCTTAAAAGAAAGTGATAGATATGCATGTTGCTGTTCGTTAATTACCTTTAAATAAAAATACTGAAAAATATTTTTATCTTTTAGAAAAAAACTATATGAATTTTTAAAATATTTACCTAAATCTGAAGGTTGTGTTTGTTTGTTTAATTGTATCACGAATTCATTATCTTGTATAGTTAATATTATATCATCATTTGGCTCAACACGTTCAATGAAAATATCTTCAGAACTATTTTCATCCAAAAAAACATAGTTAACATGTTCAGCGTGAATGCTAATGAAAAATATATCATCATCAAAATTATGAAAGGGAATGAGCTCTGCCGGGTAATATCTTGCGATATTTGTTAATATATTACTGAAATTCTCTATATTGCTCCATTCAGTAAAAAGTCCAAATTCGGTCTTGAGAATCCGATTATTTACCCGTATGCTTCCTAATTCTATTGTATCAATGTGTACTCCGTCATCTCCACATAAGAAAAATGGATTAAGGAGAAGAATAAAAAATAAAAAGGTACGTTTAATCTTGTTTTTCATCTTATGGTTTTATAATATCAACCTCCGTCCAAAAAATAGTCAGTCCATATTGAGCAGACGATTTTAACCGAATTCTATCTTTATTTGTCATGCCTTGATAATTCGCAACGGCATATTTTTTTTGAGGAACATTAAATTTCTTTGCTCCAAATATTTTAGTTATCGCATTCTTCCAGGAATTAAAATGCTCATCGCTTATATCCCAACCCATTACATTTATTTTATACAAAATTTTATGTTTGGCATTATTTGTAATATTAGAATCGTTACCTTCTATATAGGCCTGTTCCGCACCATCCCATTGTTTTGCCCCGTTACTATAATCATGTCCATTATTTAAGGCGTTTATTTCAGCGGCTATAGCATATTTCATTCCATCTTTTTGATTCCTAGCTTCTGGTGGTAATAGAGACTTGAAGTCTCTTGCAGCAATTGAAGTCTTACCGTATGCAATTGAGTTTCTTTTATGGGCACTTGCAATAGCAAAAAATTCATATTTGTCTATAATCCCATATGTTGCAGCACTCTCACCATAAATCGTTGCTGAATTATTTATAAATTCATCTTTTGTTATAAGTGAACCGTCAAGATTTCTCAAATGATCGCTACCAACCCATATCCCATTCTTGCCGTCAGTCCGTTGCCCTTCATAGATCCCGTCTAACCGATATATCTCTGATGCAGGCTGTATATCTACCGTCGTCTTCCCCGTCGGGTCGGTATATCCGATGCTCGCGCTTGTTTTATCGGGTGTACTCATTGCCGGTTCTTTTTTTGTGCATAATAAACAATACAAGTCCTATAATAGGCAGGAGAACGCCTATACCGATAAGGAGGTGAGAAAACCCTTTGGTAGTATCGGAGACGGTTCTTTCTGTTTCATCAATGCCTTCCGGTTCTTGGGATTCAGCCAGGACAGGCACTTCTTGCAGCGCCGTTTTTTGCCCAGGGGACTCTTCTTCGGAACTTGCAGGCTCGGTACGTTCTTTGTCATCTGATTGATTGTCGACGATTAGTGGGTAATACATACGAAGCTGATTGCGTTCTGCCTCTCCTTCTTTCAGGTAGACTTCCCTTTGGGTGGCAGCGTCAAGAAAATAATCCACAGTTCTGAAGGAAAGCTCCTCGATCGTTATAGATTCAGGTATATTCTTCTCGATAATAGTAATTATTTCATATTCCCATTTATTCCATTTAAAAAACAACTCAATATTACGGCCTTCTGTATCAAGCACTTCGTCAAGGCGCCCGTCTTCTATACAGTAAAGTCTTGTCCGGTATGCGCCATGGCCAGAATCCCAGGCTGTTATAATGGTGCACAGCTTCCCGTTTTCTTTCGGATACAACCCTATCTCAGCACTCGTACTATCAAAGGTGAATTTCTCAAAACGTAAAAACGTTACCCGTTCTTTATCCGTTATATCAAAAAGAAAATAGTCAGAATTCCAAACATATGACATATAGTCTTGATCTATCCATAATACATATTTTTTATTATTATGCTCAAATAAATGGAAATCCCCATGCCCTCTTAGATCACCTGGATAATGGAATTGCTGTCCATAAACCTCTATGATGCTGGAATCGACACTATCGTTAAGCCTATGTTCATATCCGTAATAAATCAAATTAAACTCCTCATTTCCTCTCCTGCTAACATATTCATACAACATCCCTTCTTCCCTAGCAGAATCCATATAGTTCGCCTTTATTATCTTGGTTTTAAGGGGTTCAAAGAATGTACCGACAATTTCATGTTCCAATTCCACTAATTGGGCATACACCCCTTGCCCGATACAGAGCAAGAGAATACAGAGATATTTCCTTTTCATGGGTATTCCGTTACATGACGTTCCATTTTCTTAAATTCATCGGTATATACCCAGAATATGGTCCCGCCAATCGCATTTCTGGAAATAAAGGTATAGTTATAAGGACCTCGATCTCCTGTCTGAGGAACCGGATTATCGCGGATATTATAGATATTATGCTCTTGTTTTGAAAAAGTTACGCCATACTTCGTGTAATGCTCATTACGCCTAATATCCGCCCCATCCCAGTAGTAGGCACCTTTTGAATAATCTATTCCATCCCGGATTGCCTTTATTAACCCTCTTACAACCAGCGCAGTACGTGAACCGGACTCAGCCGTATAAATATCCGTCATTTCACTTATCCTATCTCTACCTTCCGCTCCATCACTATCGTCTATTCTATCAATGACCATTGTTATTTTTTTGCGTTGTTCAAATGAATAGGTTACCCGGTTCCTCAAAACGCTATATATCGCCACAGCTTCTTCACATAACGCCTCTGTATCTATACTCGTTCTGCTTCCCAGTGGCGCTCCATGGGTTGATGCTTCAGCTCGAACTGTCCCAGCAATATATTCAAAATCTTTTTTCGTCATAACAGAACTGTCAACATTTTTTAAATATCCGTCCTTCACCCATATACCATCGAAATAGTCGTAATTACGTATACCAACATATACCCCGTCAGTTCGGTATTCCTCGCTTTTTTCTTGCCTGTCAAACTTCCAGCCTGCTCTCAGCGCCTCATCAACCGCCATTATCGTCTCTTTTTCTATATGTTCTTTACACTCGTCTATTCCCTTCTTCATATACGCATATTCAAATAATTTTATGGCGTTTACCAGCTTGTCATCTCGTAATAAATCCTTTGGACTCTTGTTATCATTTCTATCCATTATGTTCAATTCAACAAACGCCTTGCAGAGCGTCTGTGCGGGTCCTTCCGATCCAGTTCCAGGGTCTATTCTTGCTCCGGTTGCTGCAAGCTGGTTTAGCTTCCCGTCAGCTCTTAAAATGTCATGCTCCAATATATAACAATAGGTTTTTACACTTACCGTTTCTGTAGGCTGTTTCAGATACGGCATTATAATAATTTCTTTCCCCGCCCATGTTTGTTGTATTTCAATACTTATGGTTTCACCTTTTTCGGGTAAATCATCCTGTTCAGTATCAGTTACCCTTATTTTCCATCGTACGCTTGCCTTTCTTTCATCTGATACATTTTCCCTGTTGTACTTCGTTACCCTGTATGTAACCGTTGATCCAATTTTCGCTTCCCCGGACTCAGGACCTTCTACTTTTTCAACGAGTG
>JAISDJ010000009.1 GCA_031264865.1 Tannerellaceae bacterium
AGATTCGCTCTCAAACCATCTATTCCGCCGGAAAGCCAACCGGAACGCAAACCCAGACTTTCAGCGAATATACACGGACGGCAAACTACGACGACAAGGGTAATCTGGACGGGGAGTACGCCGAGATATTCTTCAACGGAAATGTGAAAAGCAAGGGGAAATATGTGCAGGGCAAAAAAGAAGGCGTGTGGGAAACCGGACGGAAGGATGGCCAGAAAATGGCTACGGAAGAGTATGCCGCCGCCGACAAGATAAAAGAAACCACCTATTATACCGACAACACCGTAAAAATGGTAAGGGAAATGAAAAACGGCAGGAAGAACGGTTGGGAACGAAAGTATAGCTACCGCGACAGAAGCCTGGAAAGCGAACTGTTCTACAAAGACGGTCAACTCTCTTCGGTTGGCGGAACAGACGACTCCGGCCAACCGGAATTAATCAAGCAAACCAAACAAATCTCAAGCAATCAGGACAGCTACATAGAAACATTCTACCAGATTAACGGCCGCTACGAAGGCGAATACACCGAACAGTATGTAGACGGCAACGCCATGAAAACAAAAGGCCAATACGCCAACGGCAAAAAGGAAGGCCTCTGGGTATACGAAACCAGGCAAGGTCTGAAAGAACGCGAAGAAAACTACAGCGCCGGAAAACTGAACGGATTGCGCATTAAATACGACGATGGCGTCATCCGCGAATCCACGGAATACCGCAATGGCACCCCCAACGGCGAACATAAACAGTACGACCCCGACGGAAAACTCATCCTGAAAGGCGCGTTTGAAGACGGAAAACGCCACGGAGCCGTAGAAGAATACTATCCAAGCGGCAAGATACAAGAAAAGAACAGATACCACACAGGCTCCTACGACGGCGTAAGGCAGGCGTTCTACACCAACGGACAAATGCGCCTGGAAGAAACCTACGTAAACGGATGGCAGGTAGGCCCCTTTAAACATTGGACGGAAAACGGCCAACTGTCGAAAGAAGGAGAATCGGCCCGCTCAGGCGTCGTTTTCCAAAAGACTTACGAAAACGGCAAACTCTACATGCACGAATATCGTGATGAAGACGGCGTGAAAAAGGTGGATTATTACGATAAAGACGGAAAGAAAAAGTAATCGAAGGAGTTAAAGTAGTTAGGGAGGCCAAACAAAAACTCCTTTGACTCCTTTGACTCCTACTTTTCACTATAATAGTCAGGCGGAATAAGTTCGATTTCAACATTGTTGTGCGTTGGCAGTGTAGACAGCAGGAAAGGAATGATCCGGCAGTGTGGGATGTATCCCAGCGGCAGTTGGCTTTGCTTCTTCAACCAGTAGGTTGCACACCATGCGTCGGCGCCTTCGCTCAGACTTTCGCCGAGTTTGACGCAGAAGTAACTGCTGTCGTCGCGCAAGGTTTCAATAAATTTCTGGCAGTCCGGCGGAACCGTGCCTCCCTCTTTCATTTCCGAAATGCGTTCTGCCGTTTTGGCGAGCCACGCTTCGTCGTAGCAGTGCGCATCGTCGAGAGCGAAAACAAACACAATACCTGCATTGTCGGTATTTTCGTTCGGGTCGTAAAGCGCGTTAAATGCCTGCACTACCCGGCCGTAAACCAGCGGTGCAAGTTCCAGTTTCGCTTTGTTCTTGTCGGAAATACCGTTGAATTTGGCCACGTCTGTTACAAATGCATCCTCTGCGCTGCGGGCTTTTTTGTACTTGTCCAGTTTGCCTAAAGCCATAGCGTTGATACTGTCGTCTATCAACTTTTGCCGAGCAGCAATCTTGTCTTCGCGCATTTTGCGATAGGGCGACATGTCCAGTCCCTGACGTTCATATTCCTCGATTTGCTCGAGCGTTAATTCCTCAGCCCACGCCTGTTCGGTAGCCTGTTCTTGTGGCGCTACTATTTTCGCCATCTTTTCCATTGCTTTTCCTAATGATTCTAAAAATCCCATATTACTTAATATTAAATGTATAGAAATAACGTTTGATCGTTGAATTAGCAGCCTTGTATCAACATATAATAAGGTATATTCGTACCATTGTTGTTTCCTGTAAATAAAGAAAGCCCTTCAAAGAAATGATGATCATCATTCTCCAGGTTTTCTACTACCTTATTATGTATTTTAAACAAGAGTTCCCCGGCTGTGAAAAAGCCTTTATCAGCCACTAAACTGAAATCTTCTTCCACTTCTTCCTCCACGTTTTCATCCCAATAAGTATAAAGGATGGTTACTTCTTTACTTTGAAGGACAAGTTGATTGGGGTGCCATTCCGCCCCGTCCAGTTCGGTATGATATTGGATAACAGCCCGAACAAAGTCTTCTTCCGAAGAATAGGCGCCACCATAAAACGCCCAGCATACATTACTCATCAGGTCTTCCGGATAGCCGGTTTCCGGCTTTTTGTCTTTTTTCCGAAAAAAGTTAAACAGGTTCATAATTATATCGATTTATTTTCCAAACAATTTTCTCCAAAATCCTTTTTTCTCTTTCTCTTCCACTTCTTTCAACTTGTTGCATTGTTCTGCCTGCCTGATTTGTTCCATAGTTGCTTCCTCATAGGATATAGGTAACTAATACCAAATCCCATAAGTTGATACATTAAAGGGTTAATAAAACAAATGAGTCATAACAGTTAAATATGAATTGCGCTAAGATACTGAAAAATGAAATAGTACGAACATTCTTTGTTGTAAATTCTAATCAAATAGTTGAAAGATTTAAAAAGTTGCCTTCCTGTAAGTTGTAAATTGTACGGTCTTACCGGATAACTTCCTGCTTAATTCTTAAATAAAGTAATTTCCTTATTAATCTATTGAAACAGCTTAATCAAAAACACAGATTGGATTGTTTTATAAATGAAAGCCTTCCGATAGAAGGATATACAAGACCGAAAGATGAAAAGATTTACGTTAAAAAGACACATTTGAATTTTAATTAAACAAGACCCAAAGATTAGATTTACGTTTTTTAGATTTACGTTTTCATAGAGTCTCAAGTTATGGACTGCCTTCACGAAATAAATAGTGAGGGCAGTTTGGTTTATTGCTTCCGACTAACTAATTCTAACGCATCGAACTTACATACAAGAATACAATCTCTGCAAGCGGTGCATTTTTCAGGGTATTTTATTATAACAGGCCTGCCTGTCTCGTTGTCTGTTATTTCCAATGCCTTATGACGGCATCTTTTCAAACAACGCCTGCACCCGGTACAATTCTCGTCGATAACGCGGATAACGTTGTTTTTCGCACGTTTATTCCTGAAGTAGCTAAGAACAAGAATAAGCAAAAGTGAACTGGCTATGATTAGATATGTTGTCATTACACCCGCAAAATTACAGCGATACGATTTGCCGGAAAATAGAGGAAACAGGGGGAAGATTGGATTATTCGCGGAATTTGCGCCGAAATGCGTTGGGAGGCATTCCTGCTATTTGAGAGAATAAACGGGTAAAGTAGGTGTGGTCTTCATAACCCAGTGAAAAAGCAATCTCTTTCACATCCATGTTCGTGTAGTAAAGCAGGCGTTTTGCTTCCAAAACGATTTGCTGATGTATCCAATAACTAACAGGAAAACCAGTGTCTTTCTTAACGGATTCGTTTAAGTGCGAAAGCGAATAGTTTAGTTTTTGGGCATATTGGATTGGACTTTTTATTGTTCTGAAATTTTCAGACAATAATTCTTTGAACTGGCATGCTATAAGTGCCGAACGGGATTTAGTATGCCGGAAATTCTCCTGCCGGTTGGCATAATGCTCTGCAATAATTCCGATAAATACGTTTGCCAGGTTTAAAATAATTCTATTACTGAACGCCGTTGGCTCCGCTTGCATGGTAGTATACAGCAAACGGGCCGTTTCGCCTATTCTCGTTAATGCAGATACATCTAAAGCAATCGTCTTTTGTGTAAGGAATTGTCCCTCGAATGTGTTTTTATAATCGTTTTCTACCAACATGGAATCAATGGCTAAAGTCCAACCTTTTGCTTCGCGAAAGGAAGATGCGAAATGTACTTGACCAGGCCGAATATAAAAGACGGATTTTCCCTGCAATCGTATTTCCTCAAAGTCTACTGTAAATGCGGCCGTTGCAGTCTCCAGAAATAAAAACAGATAGTAGTCATCCCGATGAATGATATGCTTATTCGACTTCAGCATAATCTCATCATACTCATCTGTCATTTCTATATAGCTGAATTTTATGCCAAGTGGAGTTTGGGCATCCATTCGATGGACAGGAATAATGGGCTGTTTCATTGGTTTCCTATTTTCAGGCAAAGATACTCATGTTATCGTGTTAAAAAATTCATGCCTATCTTTTTTCAAAAAGGTAAGCACATTTCATGCGCTTGTTTGGTTTGTATGGATAATGTAGATACAGTCATTTCTTATTTATTGAAAATGATAGGAGATGTATCATCTTTTTATATTTTTGCAAATAATCTTTTATTATACTTTAAACTATTACCATGAATCGAAGACATTTTTTGAAAAATGGCACATTAGCTGCCGCCGCATTTACTATTTTGCCCCGTAATGTATTGGGTGGAACCCATTTAGCGCCGAGTGACCAGATTACACTAGGTATTATTGGTTGTGGAGCTCAGGGACGTTGGACGTTAGCACCTGAATTTGCACGTCGTGCGAATTTAGTTGCCGCTGCCGATTGTGACTCTATCCGCCTGCAAGCTATGCAGGAAATAGTGGAAGGAGAAACCACCAAAGCAAAAGGGCAGGCATATAAAGGTTTCAAACAATATGCCGATTACAGAGAGCTATTGAATCGTAAAGACATTGACGGAGTTATTATTGCTACCCCTGATTATTGGCATGCTGTGATGACGATTGAGGCTTGTCGCGCCGGAAAAGATGTGTATGTAGAAAAGCCCATGGCACATAGTATTGAAGAAGGACGCGCTATGGCTAATGCCGTAGCCAAATATAATCGCGTTTTGCAAGTTGGGAATATGCAACGTTCATGGCGCAATTTCAGACACGCCTGTGAGCTGGTACGTAATGGATATATCGGAAAAATAAAGGAAATTAAAGTAGCCGTAGGACCTCCTCCTGTTCCTTATGATTTACCGGAGCAACCTGTTCCAAAGCATATAAACTGGGAGAGATGGATTGGCCCGGGCCCGATGAATCCATATAATGAAGAATTACTTCCTTCAATAGAAAAAAGGGTATATCCGAACTGGCGTAATTATAAAGAATATGGAGGCGGAATGATTACCGACTGGGGAGCTCATATGTTCGACATCGCTCAATGGGCTATGGGAATGGACGATTCCGGGCCGGTAGAGTTTATACCTGCCGATGGTAAAGATTATAAAGTACTTACCATGTATTATGCCGACGGAACGAAGATGACTCACGAGCCATTCCGGAAAGATGAAGGGAATGCTGTTCGTTTTATCGGTGATAATGGGGTGATAGATATAAGCAGAAGTTTTCTGGATACGATTCCTGCTAAGTTACAAAATCATGAAATAGGAGAAAATGAAATCAGGCTTTATCGTAGTAACGATCATTATGCTGATTTCCTGAATTCGATGAAAACACGTAAACAACCGCTCAGCACCGTGGAAGTAGGACATCGTACCGCTTCGCTGTGTATGATCGTAAATCTTTGTTATGAATTAAACCGGAAGTTGGCCTGGAACCCGCAGAAAGAAGAATTCCTGAACGATGATGAGGCCAATAAACGTCGCAGTAATCCCATCAGAGCTCCTTATAGCCTGACAGTCTGAAGAAAATAAAGAGACATAAAAAAGCAGCAATTATTACTTTGCTGCTTTTTTATGCTGCTTTATTTAAAATAATTTTTCGTCGCTTATGTTGCCCATTGCAACAAAACCTTCGATTACTGGAGTAGCAGGCATAGGTTCCGAAAATGGAATATTGTTGTGACTGATTTCATTATCTTCCGTTTCCAATGTCATATTACAAGTACCGGAGAATTTAGCGCTTGGTTCAACTACCAATGCTTGCGTCGTGATAATACCTTTGATAATAGCAGTAGGTTTAAGTACCAATACTTCGCTTGTTGTAATACTTCCTGTAACTCTCCCGAAGATTTCAGCATTCACGGAAATAATGTCTCCTTCTACTTCAGCAGTTTCGCCGATTACAATTTTACCACCACAACTAATAGTACCTTCTAATCTGCCGTCTAAACGGAAATCTCCATCTGTTGTTATGTCTCCTTTTACTGTTGTTCCAAAGGCCAGGGCATTATGCAAAACACCTGCAGGAATTTCATCATTTATAAAATTTGCTCCCATATAAAAAATAATTAGGTTTGTAGATTCTCAGCAAATATAAGAATATTTTTATATATCATAATATTTTATCAGTTTTTATGTGAAAATAATCCAAATAAATCGTTTTTTATACTATAAAAAGCCTACTTGCGGTCAAGATGTTTTTGAAACTACTTTGATTCTTAGTACTAATTACAGGGATAGGAAGAAACGTCAACCAGAGGTCTATTGAGGGTGATGTGGAATTAAGTTGAGCATGATATAATGATTTGCATTGAATTAAAAAACAATTCTATTTAAATAAATGAGATGATTCTTTTTATAAAATTCCTACCTCCTTGATACCTTGTAATTACTATAATAAACCATGCTTTTGAATATAAAAGTATAACCTATTTACATTGTAACGACAAGGCGGTATGTAATTATGAATTAAATTTTTTTAGGTATTTGTATTATTTGAGCGTCAGTTCTAAACGAGAAAGACTATATGATATCAATCTATAATTTATTATAAACTTCGTTTTTTTATATAGGAACGACCATTTTCCGTGCATATCTTTGCGGAATAAAATAAAAATGTCGAAAAAATAGGTAAATTAAAAACATTTCAGTTCGATGTTTATGTAGCAGATTCGGCAGTCTTTAAAATTCAACTATAAAATAAGTACTATGGTAAAAAAAATTCTTTTAGTAACTGTTACTCTATTTTTATTTTGTGTATTAGCATCAAATGCACAAACAATTACGAAGCATGGCCTGATTATTGGCGGTGGTATGGGAGATATTAAATCGGAACTGGAATCCCTACCGGATGTAAAGTATAGTGATGTATCTTATAAGTCAGGTTATGCGATCGGTTATCGCTTACGTCTTGAGCCCGGTATAAACCCGTTCTTTGTAGATGTAGACGCCAATATCGGGATGAAAACATGGAAATCTTCCTATTCCAAATCGTTAAAGGAGCCAGCTCTTTTTGATGCTTCTTCGCAGTATTATTATGTGTCGGCCGGTGGCACGTTCAACTATTCAATCTATCGCGGATTAAGCGCCGGCGTAGGTATTGAACCGACCTACTATTTTTATCAGGAAGGAGAAACCAGCCGTAACAAGTTCGATGCACCGCTTATAGGTAAAGTTGCCTATGATTTCGGAAAATTTGAACTCGGGGTAAGTTACAAACACGGATTGACGGACGTAATCAAAACAGACCGCATTAAATCAGGGAAATTCCGGGATATACAACTTTCCCTATTCATCCCGTTCTGATAAAACAGTAAAAAATGAAAATCTATATAGCTTTCCTTTCTGTTTTTTTTATTTTAATAAGCTCTTGTTCGGTTGATTATGACTTTAACGGGACAAAATCAAATGAGCCCGAGCTTATTATTATAAACGGTTTGTTACGTTCGTCCGAACCCATTCGGGTGAAATTGCATAAGCTGGAAAGAACCGGCGGTAAATATACGTATAAAGGGCTTCAAGGCGCTAAGGTCATCTTGAAAGAAGACCGGACGATACTCTACGACGGCGTTTGCAACGATTCCATAGTAACATTGGATTACCATCCCAAAGTAAATGCGAACTATTCTATCGAGGTATCGTATGATAACCTGGAGACAGCCAAGGCTTTCACACGTGTACCGCCACCAATAACCTGTACGTATCGTATGGACGCTATTTACGACGAAGTTTATAAATACGACATTTCATACGTTGTCACAGTAAAGCCTCTGAAGATACCGCCTGTTCCTGAAATCGCCCTCTGGGTTACTGCATACCGCTTCTTTGAAGGAGGACAGGAGATACAGTACAACGAACTGTATGCCAATAATGTATTGATTGACAAAAGAAACAGCGTTGCGGGCGCGGAAGCCAAAAATAACATTGTAGGTTCAATTTATTATAACGGATTTTTAAGGATAAAAAATAAAAATCTGCCTTTGGTGGATGAGATTAAATTTACTCCCAATTTCGTATATGTGGAGGATTATACCAATCCTAAAGCGAATCAAACAGGTATAAAGCTTATGCTGATAACTGCCAGCCCGGAATACGACCAGTTCCAGAAAACACTTTACGATCAAAAATCCATGATTATCTATGAAGATGACTTTTCGTCTATTTTTTATCAGCCTAAAACGGTTTATACCAATATAGAGAATGGACTGGGCATATTTGCCGCAATCAATGAATCTTCCCAACTGATTGATTTACCCTAAGAGAGAATAAACAGACAATGATAAAAAAGATCTTTTTGTTTTTACTAAGCCTGTGTAGCTTGCCTACTTTCGCACAATTGACTATCGAAAATGACACTATAAACAGCTCCCTGTTCGATGATCCGATTGAGTTGAGTGAAGTAATCGTTCGTTCCCGTAAAAAGAATATGCAAAGCAAAGGACTGGGCAATATTCAGATAAATACACAACTACTGAAAGTCTCCCCTTTGTTCTTAGGAGAAAAAGATATCATAAAAACGCTTCAGTTTCTGCCCGGTGTATCTGCCGGCATGGAAGGATCTTCGCAACTGAACATCCGCGGGGGAACGAGCGACCAAACGTTGTACTTATTAGATGATGTACCGGTTTACAATCAAAACCATACATTCGGCTTATTCTCCATCTTCAATTCTGATGTTATTAATAATGTCGACCTGTACAAAGGAGGGATTCCCGCTCAGTATGGCGACAAGCTGTCCGGCATCGTTTCCGTATCATTAAAAGACGGTGATTATAAGAAACATAATACATCCGTATCATTAGGATTATTGGCCGGAACAATCGCTTCCGACGGGTATATCATCAAAGACAAACTGAGTTATAATGTGGCTGGCCGACGGTCTTTTCTCGATCTGCTATACAATGGGGTTATGGGATTATCCGGTGAAGATAATTACAGTACCACCCTATTTTCCTTTTATGATATCAACGCCAAATTGTCGTGGAAACTCAATGCTAAAAACAATCTATCCTGGCAGATGTACAACGGATATGATGATTTATATGGTTCCAACAGGATGAAGAAAGATTCTTCGGGAGAGAAGTTCTCGGAAAAGGTTGGCTACGGATGGAAAACCTTTATGACGGCCTTGCGGTATTATTCACAACTCAAATCAAACCTCCTGTTTTCAGGTAATATCTATTATACTAACCTCGACAATTTCAATTATTACAAAAGTAATTTAAAGACTCCCGATGAGAAACAAAAAACAGAAAATGGAAAATCTTCTTTATTGAAGGAAATAGGCGGCAAAATGGCGTTAGAGCATAAAACCTCAGACAACAATACGCTCTTTTATGGAATGGAAGGGGCCTATCAAAAATACACGCCGGATTATGTTTTTAAGAAAAATAATAGCCAGACGATCAAGTATCATACGGATTATCTTGAACTCACGAAGTTTTCCGGATATGCCAACAATGAGTTTAGATATAAACAATGGTTCTTCCATACCGGGATTCGTTTCTCGCTGTACAACAACATGAAAAATAAGATGTTTGTTGTTGAACCCCGCCTAAAGGCCAATTACTACCTTGGCGAGAAGAACAAGTTTATGTTTGCCTTCGACCGGATGTACCAGCCCGTGAATACCGTAAACGAAATGAACTACAATGTTCAAACCGATTTCTGGTTGCCTTATCAGGAAAAGAAACTACCGGAATCCTCTCAACTATCCATCGGATGGAAAAATTATACCACTTCAGCATTAAGCCTGTCGGTAGAGGTCTATTATAAGAAAATGAATAATCTTTTATTAATAAGAGATTTAGAGAATTATTTAGACTTTCATACCGCTTTTGAAACAGGAAAAGGAACAGCATTCGGGGCTGAGTTTATGGCCGAATATACGAAAGGAGATTTTACAGCATGGGTTTCTTATACGTTATCAAAGTCTCGCCGGACGTTTGGCACGAATAGGTTTCCTTTTAAATACGATGCTCCTCATAGCTTATCTGTTTTTGGAAATTACAGTTTTAATAAGTCCGACAAAAAGACACATTCCGTTTCTATGAATGTACAATACAAAACAGGTTACCCCTATTACATTCCCTCTATTTCATACCCCAGCGTAGGACTACCTACATCTCCTTCGGGATATGAAGAAATAAGAGATATCTTTAACACAGAATACATACCGGACAAGCCTAACACCCGGTTACGGAATTATTTCAGGGTAGACCTAAACTATACATTGGAAAGGAAATGTAAGCGAGGAACTTCCGCCTGGCAATTCTCCCTGCTTAATGCAACCAACCGAAATAATCCTTATGCCGTTTATCAGAAAGATGGCAAATACAAAGCTTTTGTATTAATCCCCCTTTTACCATCCATCTCCTTTAAAAGAACATTTTAGCAGATGATTAAATTTGTATGCTGTTCGCTAATTTATCAAGCCATTTCGGAAGCATATCCAAATGATTGATGCGGGCGGCTACAAATTCCGGTGCAAATAAGGCGATTTGTAAATCCCTGCACTTCTCGCGTAAACTGCTTTCTACCGGAAAGTAACTGGCTAATATAGCCAGGGAAATGTCTCCGCCGTATGTTTCCCGGATAGCGTCTACTTTATATACGTCATTCTGTGTAACATTGCCCGATTTACATTCGATAAAAATAAGTTTCTGTTCATCGTTAAGCAAGATATCTACTTCATTTTTTATGGTAGAATTACTATGGGTATGAAAAATCACGTTTTGCCATACTTCCGGTAAATGAATCTGTTTGTTACTCCACTCCCTCGTTTTGGCTGCAACAAGTGTTTCCCACCACCTTCCTTCAAAGTAAAGCATACAGGCATTAGGGTAGGGGATATCCAGTAAGATTTTGTCTTTCACGGATATTTGCAAGGCGCCTTCTTTCCGAACAAAGCTTAGTTGATTAGAAAATGTATAACTTTCCGGTAAATGGCTTACATGGCGGTTGCAATGGCTATCAAAGTACTTTTGCATGCGTCCGTTTTCATTCGGGTACGACTCTATGAAACGTTTT
The DNA here is from genome assembly GCA_031264865.1 of Tannerellaceae bacterium. Taxonomy (GTDB): domain Bacteria; phylum Bacteroidota; class Bacteroidia; order Bacteroidales; family Tannerellaceae; genus DFXE01. Next base: position 11,252 of record JAISDJ010000009.1, read on the forward strand.
ATTTGTTGCGCAGAACAAATCGTAGTATCCGCTAAATTTTTGGTATCATCATAAGTCAATAACTCACTTCCGTTTAAAGCCAGGATTTCTTCGTTTTCAAGCATACTCTGCATCTGATACTTTTCGAAAGTGTCTAGGTTCACAATCTCCCCTTGTTGCGTAAGATAAAAAGCAACGGCTCCATGTTCTTTCGCTATCAGGAAAGCAGAAAAAGCCATAAGTTTTGTCCCTTCCGAAAGATTATAATAAAACTCCCCGTTAAAATCCTGATGTATTTTTTTACAAACGGTGATAACACTTCCCGCATCATATGCCTCAATAAAATGCATTTTATGCTGAATAGAATCCGGCAACAGCGAAAACATAGGCTGTGCAACACTCCTTGTTTCATGGGTATAGAGAAGATGAATAAAATCCGGGCCAAACTCTTTAACTCCATGATAAGCCGAAGTAATATCCTTCCCAATTAAAATAATCTGGTGCTTCATAATGGGTGTAAAGATAATAAAGTATTGAGATAAATATCTGTATAAGATTTATTTTAAAATGATTGGCTAATTAAATTTAATTCGTTTATTTTGAGAAATACACAAAAGACGATTTTATAAATACAACTTTACTAACCATGAAAAATGAGGCTCACTTATCAATACGTTCTTTTTATGAACTTACAAACCCGTTTGGTTTTCTCGAATTGGAAATAACAATCTCTGCTTGCGCTAATGTATATATTGATGGATGGCTGGGTGCAGCTATCCGAAATAATTTGTTAAGCGCGGCGGAAAACACCTGTG
>JAISDJ010000066.1 GCA_031264865.1 Tannerellaceae bacterium
CGTTATTACGGAAGATAACGCTCAATCTCATTCGACTGGAACCGACGGAGAAATACCGCACCCGGAAGTTTTCTCTCAAGCGGAAACGGCTCTATGCTTCCTATGAACCTGATTTCCTCCTCAAAATCCTGCTCAATTTATAATGCGGTTGCCCTGCTTTTCTAACAGTGCCTAGGGTTTCCGGCTACGAGGTATTCGATGAAGCGTCCTAGAGTTTACTAGGTGGTTACATCCTTCAAGAATGTAATTGTGAATTTCGTTGGTAAGGGCTTTAGTATTGTATTTATGATCTTTCGATTCTTTGAGTAAGATTGTCTCATAGGAAACATTAAGCGTTATCTCCATGAGGCCATTGTATATGACATTTTCTGCTGCTCTAATACGCTTTCTTTGTAATATAAATTTGTTGGCATAGTGCTTGAAAAGGATTTGTCTCGTCTTTAATAGATATTGATAGGTAATATGGTTTGTCTTCTGAGGATTTTCGATAAGGGTGCTGATCTCAGGGTATAATGTCTCAAGGCTGTGGAACAATAGTTCACAAGCAATATGCCATTCATTTCTTCGACCATAGATAATTTGGATCACAGGAACAATAACCGCAACAAATACCGCTATTCCTGCAATGATATTGGCAATAGTTCCTGTATCCATTACTCACCTATTAGACTTGTTAGCCAACTTTATATATTTTTCAACCTTTTCTTTCCAAATGGGATCTATATTATTAAAACTGACATTACTCAATTTTTCCCCATTCTTGGCGTTCTTTCTAATAGCACCACCAAAACTCTCTTCCAGGAACGATGGTGAATAAACCGCCGTTCCCTCAAAATCAATGATACCCTTTTCCTTATCTGTAAGTGAATTAAGCCAAGGCAAAAGATGCTCTTCCCTGAATTCTTGTCCAGAAAATGGCCCAAGATCTCTGTATCGAGGCCCTTCATACTTGTACCCTTCAGACCTTTCACAAATTTTCAAAATCTTGTTCTCCATATTAAATACTGTCCTTCGAATATTCTACCGGAAAAGAAAACGAAACAAATGTCCCCTCAAGTCGTACACCTCTATCTCTTCCACTCTTTTCATCATGGCTTGAAAAATAACCGAAATCACTATAAATATCGATCTGTCCATGGTTTTTTTCAAGTAGTTCAATGGCACTTTTTAATCCTTGGCCTCTACCATCATTCACCGCAACTCTTCTTCCCTGTGTTGCCAACTCAATCATTGAAGAATCAGATCTGTTTTTATCGAAAAGGCTATCAAGCCATCCTGTGGGGTTCGCCTGTAAGCGTGCTTTTATTCCTATACCTTTATCATAAATACAAAACGAAAATTTATGGGTATTAGGATATTCTCCTACTCCAAGATACCAGCGCTTGAAAAGAGAATTTTCTTTTTCTCCTGTGTAAGCGTGCTCTTTACAGTTTAAAAGGGTCTCTGCAACAGAAGTGGCAATACTTGAAGAATGTTTTGAAATTGCATGATCGCCCTTCCAGCATTTTGGAATTACTTCTGTATCCAAGAGTTTCCCAAATTCAATATCTGTCTGGGTATGATCCCATGACAATATCTGCCAACATTCCAAATCGGGGTAACGATCTCTTTTGACCTCTTGATAATTTCGTATCCCTAAATAATTAAGAATAGCCCTTATTTTTTTATGACTTGGACTTCGCATACGAGGTCTCTTTTGAAACTTAAGGATAAATTCATCAAAAAATGCTTTCAAAAGTAACCCTCCCATAATAGTTACCCTCTTTACTTTTCGCAAGTCTAAGATTATATCTGGGTCATTCAAAACCTCCTTGAACGCGTCCGCCATTGTTTTAAAAACAGTTTCATCATCGACGCCCAGTAAGTCCATCGGACTAATAAACCTTTGCTGTACTCGAGTGTTTTCAGGTAAAGAACCAAAACATCCCTTAAATTTAAGGTATTTATAAGGATGGGGCTTCTTTTTCTTCACCCACTACCTCTAGTATCGCCCAAAAGGCCCATAAATAAAAACTTTTAAGTAAATTTCTCGATCTTGGCTCTTCTAAAACGGTAATTTGTTTCACGAAATAGACTTTTTGGCCAGACAAAGAAAAACCACCGCTATTTTCCATTGTAACTTACACTCATTTCCTTCTTGAACTTCTCTGCTGCCCATTCAAATCGCCGAAGTTCCTCTATATCGTATAATTCGGTATACAACACCTCTCCGGTTTCCAAGGGCTTTCTGGTATCTATAATAACCCCTTTAAGATAGTTCCTAGTTTTAGGTCCAAGCCCTCAGCAAGGATTATGGTCGGCGGATCTCCGATATAGACCTGATTGCCTTCACCCAGATGACAGATCCCCTCTGGCAAAGTTGACAAATTGCTGCAGGGATATTTCCTTTTTATGAAGGTTATGATATCTGAAGATGCTATAGGATTTCAAGCAGCCGCATTGCCTAATAATTAATCTAGTCGAAATGGGCTGATTGCCCAATAACAAAAACCTAACCGAAATCAGACCGCTTCGGCATGATCAGCATCCTGCCCGGAAGGCTGTAAACAGCTATATTCCTATTTCATTATCTTGCATATAATTTGTTATAATACAACACTTTTGATATTATTTTAAGAGGTCTTAAACAGCTTATTTGGCTTAAATGGCTTATATAACTGTACGTTTTCTGTACACTATCGGGGAACCAGAGGCTGGAGCTGAAACGGGGATGGCGACGTGAAAATCTCTTCCAGCATGGGAAATGGGGTTACGGTCCTCTGGATTTCCGCCCTAGACCCAAGGCACTGGGGGTGCAATTTCTTTTTCGGGGCAAAACGGGAAAGTATGATATACTTGTATAACATAACCAACCTACAAGCGCCTGTACCCCCCTGGCTATCTCGGCCTACTCTGCCCCCGGCTTCCGGCCCGTCCCCGGGGGCGGCCTGTTGCATCCTTTTTAAGCTCCCCTCTTGCAAGCACCTGTACACCTCTGGCTATCTTGGCCTATTCCACCCCAGGCTTCCTTCCCCATACCGCGGGGTGAGGGCATATCCCCCCAGAGATTATCAGTAGTTTACTCCCGTTGCGGGAACTGGATAACGGGATTCCATTCCTGGAACTCCTGGAGGTTTGTATCGAAAGTACGGGTATGCCAGTATATTACGCTGGTTGGCCGTCCTTCTTGCGTGGGCCTATCCCTGGGCTCTCCCCCTTTTCACCTTTTCCCTTGGCTTTGTCTTCTTCAAAATCGGCCCCGGCTTGG
>JAISDJ010000084.1 GCA_031264865.1 Tannerellaceae bacterium
TTAGAATATAAAGAACGAAAATATACTTCGGAGTATGTGTTTTTTACGGACTCGTGCATATATAAAGATTACGAAGATAGTGTTTTTAATTCCGGAAGATATTATAATGGGTTTATGGAATATTTTTTTAATCCGTTAAATTTAATATCGGAAATAGTGAGATATAAAAACACATTACATTTTCTTACTACTACGAATGATTATCATATCGTCGGGTATAATGATTGTATGGGATATAAGTGTTTTGTATATATAAATAAAACTAATTCGTCAATAGTTCAGATTATCAAGTATTATAATGACTTGAATTATGGGGATACATTTGATAGGGTAATCTATAAAAATGATTCGTCTACTTCGATAATACCTCCGGCTGAAATTTAATACTATGTGGGGAGGAATAGTAGAAAACATCTTTCATTAAAGTCCGTTTTAAATACTAATTACAATGTAGTTAATTCCTCCCGGAATAATGAATCCTTTGCAATTGATACGATTAGCAACAATTGCTTCTTAGTGAAAATTTTAACTCAGGACAATAAGGTTCTTGTATATAAGCAAAATTCAAGTATATCTGTTTTTGAAGCGCCAATTAATCCGATTGTTTCAAATCAATTAATAGCCTATTTAGGTGAGTATTTCCCTGATTACCCTGTTAAATATTGCTTCTTAACACATCATCATCCGGATCATGCGGGTGGCGTAAAATCTTTCAAAGAAATTGATGCTACAAGCATCAGCAGGAGACGTAGATTATATTAGCCAATTATCCATTTAAAATTAACGGTATTTACGACAAACGTACTACCGTAAAGTTTGATGTAGTAAAAAAAGACAGTATAAAATATTTTTCAGATGGAAAGATTGTTGCCTATGAAATTGGAAGAGAAACGGCACATGCAGAAAACTTTATTGTCTATTATCTACCGGAAGAAGACATTATTTTCTCCAGCGATTTATTATTCTTACCTGATACCGGAATAATCAATCAGGGAAAACGAGCTTATTCCATTTATAATTTAATCGCAAAAAATCAGTTGCCAACTAAAAAATTAAAAATCATTCCATCGTATCCTTTAATAGATTATAAAGATTATGGCACATTTTACGATTTAATAGATTGCCTGCGTAAAAATTATCCGGACTTAGTTAGTACTATTCCTAAACAAATCGAATGATTTATTCCGATGAGAGGATATGCCATTTAACCTGCTTCAAATAGGTCCGTACCTTTTTTCAGAAAGGTCCGTACCTATTTGGAAAAAGGTACGGACCTTTTCCGGAAAAGGTAGGCATGAATTTTTTAAGAGGGGTAGGGTGTTGTGTTTCAGTACAGTATCAGTTATATGAATTTGTCCAAAAATTAATGCGTTAAAGTAGAATTAAATTTTTCTATTAATTTATTGTTTGCTTCGATAAGTTTCTCGAATTTTATCATATTCTGATTATAGACAAAATCGTAATCAGCATCTTTCTCTTTAAAGTTATTTACGCCATATGCGATGCTATTAGCTGGTATGTCTTTTGTTATTATTGCGCCAGTCGCTACAAAGGAATTTTCACCAATGATTACCGGCCCTAAAATTTTTGCTCCGTCAGCGATCACTACATTTCTGCAAATTATTGGATTACCTATATTTTCCCATTCATTATTGCGTTTGTTATATTTCATATTTGTTCCAATGGTTACATTTTGAAAAATCACAACATTTTCACAAATTTTTGAAGCAATAATTATACTCCCTCGTGCATGATGGGCAAACAATGTGGTCGTGTCTATTTCAATACAACTAATTTCACAGCAGTATAATTTTTCCAGTAAATTTTTAGCTATATATTTTAGTGTTTTATTCCTGTTATAGCAATTTATTTTCACCAATTTATTAAACATAATTATGTTCCTCCTTTTAAATAGTCCGAATGATTTCCTCCAACGGCAAACGTGACTTTGGCGTAACAGAAGGTTGGTTGGTATCGTTGGGGCTTCTGTAACCGATGGCTACGGCAAAGAGTGTTTTGTAGCCGTTTAGTTGTAGTATTTTGTCATACGCTTCATTATTAATTCCTTCCATTGGGGTGCTGTCGATAGCCAGGCTTGCACATGCTGAAAGGAAAAAGCCGAGGGAGAGGTAAACCTGATGTTGTAGCCAGGATTTGATTCCCGTTTCGCCTTTTGGTTTTACAAATTGATTGTAATAATTAATAGCGCCTTCGGGCAGCGTTTCGTTTATTTTTTTTTCAAACTTTTCTACATCATCAATTGCACAGAAAACAACCAGCTCACTGGCGTCATTTATCTTTTGCTGGTTCCAATAGGATGCAGCCGACAGTTCATCCCTTGTTTTTTTATCGGAAATAAAGATAAATTTCCACGGTTGGCTGTTAATAGACGAGGGGCTTAACCTTAAAATTTCCTTTAATAGCCGAATCTTTTCGTCCGCTATTTTCTTCGTTGAGTCGTACGCTTTGGTAGTGTACCTGCTCTTTGCCAAATCTAAAAAATCCATTTTAGTTTAAATTAAAATTGTTACTACCTGTTTCATATCGGTAAAGGTAACATATTATCTTTGACGAAAGCTCCGTGATATAATTTTTTAGATTCTATTCATACTATTTGGGTTTACATACCGGTCTCTTTTCTCTGTTCGCTTCTTGTGTTGTATCGCTTTTTGCGGGCAACGATGCAAGCAGGCAAGGCATTGAATACATCTGTCTTTTTGCCATGTGGGTTTATGGCCGGCCATGATAATAATGTTTGCGGGACATATTTTATGTAAATCATTTCAAATTATTGTTCATTGCTATTTGACCTACCCATACAAGTGTCTTTTTTTATCTCATCTTTCATCTTTCAGACGTTTATGCACAAGTATTTACAAGCCGTCTGAAAGCTGAAAGAAGAGGTAAAAAAGATACTTGTATGGGGGGATATCCTACGGGGCCCCCTTGTGATGCAACTACTATTTTACCACAAATTTTGCAGACTTATAATCTCCCTTTGAGCCGGTTATTTTAATAATATAAAAACCTTTGGGGGACAAAATATCTATGCTGCTGTTGTTGATTGTTTCGGAAAACAGTATTTTTCCGTCAATCGCTATTATCTCTGCTTTGGCAGGCGGTTCTATCTTTTCTATATGTATGCCGCCGTTCGTGTTCCATAGCTGTATGTCATTTTTCGGTATTCCGGTGATGCTTATAGGCTCGATATTTGAAGGCAACGATGCACCGGGGGCTTTCCCCAGTGCATGTAAATATCCGTATAACGCCATTTTACCGCGCATTGTCTGTTGAGGGGTAAATTCCGAATGGGCATATATATAACGTGTTTCAAAATATAATTCACCCTGCGGCCATACCTTTTTTATTTCCGGCCCCCACGGGTTTGATCCGCTTGGAGTTGAAGGCGCGGGATATGATTGCCTGTACATCCGGCTTGGTTGTCCCATGGTCATACTCCCTCCCCAGTCGTCTACATTCATGTAGGGCGTATGTCCCGGATGCATGCCGGGTGTTCCGTCGTTACGCCCTGCGGTATAGAGATTGACTACGCTTCTTTTGTTTTCAAGCTTCGTAGTGCTGGTGCTCATCTGTATCATATTTAGTGGATTGCGACCAAGCCCCCAATCGGCCTCAGCTACCAGCGCCCGGAGGAAGGCGACTTTTTCCGCCGGGTTATCTGTGATAGCATGCGCCAGGAGGGTGTGATGCACATTTTGTTCGGTGTGATAATATCCCAGATCAACGTGCGTGGCCCGCCGCGACGGACGGGTTGCCATGTGATTCACTTCTTTAGCCCATGCCTGGTATATGACAGACTGTTTGATATGGCGGAGTAACTGAGGATGGTTAACCGGTTTGTCTGTAAACAAATAAGCGGCTATGGCCCAGAACTGGTTTTTGTTCCTGCCGTCAAAGATGACGGACGTCGGGCTGTTTATTTCACAATCGAGAACAAAACAATCCTCATACTTCACATCACCCGTAAGGTTGTACAGATAAGCGGCCGCCATCATCCTCAAATCCTTTCCCCTCATGTATCCTTCGCCAATATCCTGTCCCTTATACAGCATCAGGTCGGGTTGGTTTGATGCGTACTCAAACGCCACTACGGCCGAATCGCGATAAACGCTCATCCATTCGTTCCGGCCGGCCAACCGGAAACATTCGGCCAGCATCGCTGCGTTTGCAGCATTCGCCCAGGCTGCCACCGTTGTATTGCCCGCCTGAAATAATTCGTTCCGGTTATTCGGGTTTGTCAGTCCATGACTATACCCTTTGCCATAACGCAGGTTCAACCAGAAATCGACCTCATTACGGGCTTCATCCAACAGATCCGGTATTCCGTTGCCACTTTCCTTTATACCACAATCGTCGTCAGACAGAGCTCCTTGTGTGATATAATACGGCAGAAGCAGATCGTAAATGTTTGAGATATGCCCCAGATGCCTGTCCCAGTCGTAAGCGTCGGAATGACCTCCAACCGCTTTGTTATTTACGGGCAAACCTTGTTCCCTGTATTTAGTCCAGTCATCAGGATTGTCCCAGCGGTCGCCTTGTGAGAATGTTGTCCATTCCGCATGATACGGATGCATGGTTGTGATATAAATGGTAGTATTCTCCGGCGACAGGCCGGGAATATAGAGCGGCCGCCGGGGAACGGGGACACATTCCATACAGTCTTCGCCGATACGCATATAATAATATCCTTTGAGCGAGACGTCGTAAGGGATTTTATACAGATCTTTCTGAACCAGAAAATCATCACTACTTCCGATCCCTTCAACGACCAACCTGTAATTCCCCTCCGGTACGTCTGTGCTAAAGTCTGCCTTCCAGACGGGAGATTTAGTAAAATCATAAGACCCGACGTCTGTCTCTGACTCCTTCCAAAGCTCAACGCGGCTTGTTTCCCGTTTTTCTTTCGTATCGATATTGTACAAATATACTTTATTGCCGGTAAAACTGTTATAATTCCGCCGGCCTCCGTCTCCCATCCAAAGGTATATATCTGCCAGATTTAAGTCCGCAGTGGGCATATAGCCGGCAATATTGGTATGTATGGCTTCGGAGCGCGTGTTGAAGACGTCGAAAGTAACTTCCGCCGAAGTCTTGTCGGTTTCCGTTCCGGGGCCTATTCTGACCGTGTACCTGCAATTATCCTTTAGCGGTTGGGGCAGCGTCAGGTAAATCATATGATCTTTGGGATAGGCATATCTATAGTCTCTTTCGGCCGAAATCCATTCAAATTGCCCCATCCCGTTTATTTTAGACTTACGATAGCAGTTGGCCGGCGGAAGCCCGTCTCGTCCATAGGCTGCATCGTCGGCAGAACATATCGCCCACGCAGATGTAAGCCCGGCGACTTCGATATTGAGCGGAGTACCGAATGTAACCAGGCTATTCTGTGTTTCATCATTGTCATTGAGGTAAGCGCTGGAACCCCTGGCGTCGTCCCTGAAAGTGATCTCTCCGTCACGGAAGGTGACAAGGATGATCTCTTTATCAACGATTTGCACGTTGTATAATTTCGTCGCCCACAGGTTTAACGGCATGATTACCAGCATTACGAAAAGTGTCTGCTTCATCTTTCCCGAATTAAAACTCAACCCACTTCTGTTTAAGGAGCGCTATTTTAGTAAAAGTGACGCCTTCACCATTTATGACAAGGGCGTTTGAGCCTTTAGCACCCGTGAACCACGGAAGAAGTCCTTCTTCATCCAAGGGCGGCAGTTCGTACTCCGACACATCCTTATCGGTCAGGTAATTGTTTTTGTTAATGGTATTGCCGTTATCCATTCCTTCTATATAAGCCGAGCTCCAGTCTCCATGGTTAAACATCATCTGCGGCCACCCGTCATAAGCATATACATTAAAATAGAATTTGACAATATCACCCGATGCCGGAGTTTCGCTAAACCAGGCGACCTCTATATAGAAATTCTGTGCCCAGCCGTCAAGGTCGTGCTCGCCTTCCCAGACGGTGGACTCCACCCATTCCCATTGCCCTGAAGGCCCTGCGGTGAGTTCCATCTCGGGAAGTAGTATTTCCTTACCGGAAGCCATCGCAAGCCTGATGCGGCCGGGGCCTTCTTTGATACCGCTTCCCCTGGGGATGATGATGCGCAACAGGCTGGTTGATCTCCTCTCGAAGTCAACAGCATCCATTGTTACGTCTCCGTTATCGCCGGGGAAGATTACTTTTTCAAAAAACTCCATATCGTAGCCCACTATCAGAAGCTCATCCCCTCCACCGGCTTTAGCGCTGGGAGTCATTGCCGTGTACCGGGGATTAGCTACCGTGAGGGGTATATCGGCTATCGCCGTTTCATCTCCGGCACGTACCGACAGTTGTCCCCCCTCAGCGGGAATACCCGCCGGAGTAATCACGCTTATCATATTGTCGCTGGTTGCCTCTATGGCAGAAACAGGAATGTTACCGGGGAAAACAACCTCTGTAACGCTGCCAAGCCCCGTACCCGTAATCATCACCTTCTGCCCTTCGACTACCTTGGTGGGGCTGTACACTTTTATGGATAGCCCCATGCGTGCCGTATCGTCTTTGTTGTCTGCGCATCCGGCAATCGCCAATCCTGTAAGAAGGATAAGAATAAGAGTGGCCGGATATAAATATATATATTTCATACGTACATAGTTTCTAATTAGTTTTTTAATCATAACGAATTAATTCCATCCCGGGTTCTGTTTCAGTTTTCCGTTTTTCTGAAGTTCCGATTGCGGAATGGGATAGAGGTAATACTTATCGTTCCACTGCCGGGCGCTAACTTCCCTGGTCAGTAGTATATTCCCGTTATTGAGTTGCAAACCGGCTACAGTTATACCGGCAAAGAACTCATTTCCTTTCTGCCAGCGGCGTACATCCCAGAAACGGTGATCTTCAAAAGCAAGCTCAACCATCCGCTCGCGCATATATCTTTCTTCAAAACCGGCTGTTCCTGAAAATTCGGGCATCATTATATCAGGGCGGTTACGCAGTACATTAACCGCTTCGTTTGCCGACAGGCCGAACTCCCCTTTCGTATCCGCATCGCCGTAATAGTTGTACATGGCTTCGGCATAGTTCAGATATACCTCGGCCAGGCGCATATAGATCCATGTATGGCGGCGGGTGGTAGGGTTGTTGTACGTTGTCACGCAGTTGCCGTCTACATATTTCCTGAGATAGTAACCGGTAGTAGTAGCACCGTATTTCGGAGCGCCGTTAAACCCCGTCAGGTAACTTTGGATTTCTAATTGTTGGATACTGTTGTCCGGCCATAAATCGCCGTTCTTTACAATGGTAAATGCAAAACGCGGATCCAATCCTTCATAGGGATTCTCCCGGGTCACGTTGATCTCAGTTCCGGGATACCTCTCTCCGAACGTCTGCCCGTTGTTCATATATTCATACGCATCCACGAGCGACTGAGTAGGGCAGTTGCCTGAATTGCCGCCTTCTACCCCGATAGGGTAATTGGCGGTTTCAAACGTATTGGATTCCCACTGTCCGAAGCCCCAGATAATTTCCGGGTTGTTAAAAGCGTCGTGCCCCCATAGCTGGTTATAAGCGCTCAACCGGATTCCCCAACCGGCAGCTTTATCTATCAACTCCTTAGAGGCGGCTGCAGATTGCTTCCAAAGTTCTTTATCATTGCCGGTATTGAACAAGGGAGAAGCGGCATAAAGTAATGCACGGGCTTTAAGCGCCAGGGCGGCCGGACGGGTAGCGCGGCCGGTTTCCTGCCATGGTTCTGTCAGATACGTGTACGGAAGGAATGTTGCGATGGCGTCGCATTCATCCACGATAAACTTAAATATCGCCTGAACCGGGGTGCGTTCCACATCATTAGCCTCCTCATTGGTCAGCGTAGTGGTTATCAAAGGAACATCGCCATAGGTTTTAACCAGTTCAAAATAAAAATAAGCCCTGAGGAAACGCAACTCGTATGGGAAGAGTTCAAATTGTAGCAACATATTGGAATAGTTGCTGTCATAGCGGTATTCCTCCAAGTCTATTTTATCAATATGTTCCAGGTAGTAATGGATTTCCGAAAGTGCGCGATAGGCTATTATCCATGTGTTGGGGAATGGATTGGCCGCGCTCCAGCCGCCATTGTAATACTTATGAACGTCTGATATTGAATTGGCAAAATCAGCCTCGTCGGTAGCGGAAGCCCTGATCGCCCCGTTGTAATTAGACTTAAATTCGCTGAATGTTTGCCCATATATATCGTAAACCATGTTTTTGACGCCATTAAAGGGACTGTTGTAAATCCATTCTTCATCGCGGATGACGTCTTCGTTGTAATCCAGGTCTACACACCCGTAAGAAAGTCCCGACATCAGCAAAACCATTAATAATATATTCTTTTGTTTCATATTTTTGATTGATGTTAGAAGGTTATTTGTAATCCGAAATTTACTGATTTCAAAACCGGGTAATCCGTTGAAAGAACCTCAGCATCCATTGCGTCGACATTGTCGAAAGACAACAGATTTTGTCCCTGTACAAACACCTTGGCTCCGGCCAACTGAAGGCTGTTGAGCACCTTCTGCGATAACTTATAATACACTTCGCAGTTGCGCATCTTGAGGAAATGGACTTTTTTAAGCCAGGTTGTGCCGGCCTGTTCGTTATTAGGCACGCTTTGCGACGTAAAACGGGGATAAAGAGCAGATTCTCCGGCAACATCCCACGAATTGTTGTAGTAATCCCTGGAAAGGTTCCTGTTATTAGAGATTACACCCCATACGCCATCTACAGACATCAGGTTTTTCATGTAATCGCCTGTCCCCTGAAACCAGGCATTAGCTCCGAACCCTTTATATTCAAGTCCAAGGCTGAACGCGAAATTGAGGTCGGGGAAAAGCATATTGCTGCCTAAAGCCAGACGGTCAAATTCGTTTATCACGCCGTCGCCATTCTGATCCTTATACTTTATATCACCCGGCGAGACTTGCGAAAACTCCTGGCGCGGGCTATTGTCTATATCGGCCTGGTCTTTAAAAAAACCGATAGATTCGAGCCCCCATGCCTCACTTACACCGGAGCCAATGACAGACAAATTCTTATAAGCAGGATTTTCAATATAACTGGTCACTTCGTTCTTTCCCCAGGTCAGCATGCCGGATGCATTCAGATATAAATCTCCGGTTATCTTTTTTGCAAAACGCATGCCTGCTTCAACGCCATAGCTTTTTACCCCGCCTACATCATCATAAGCAGAAGGAATACCTACCACCCATGAATCTTTTTCTCGGGCATTCACCAGGATGTGCGATCTTTGCTGATAGTATCCGTCCAGCGTAATGTCAAGCGCATTCCACAAACGAATGTCTGTACCCAGGTCGACTTTAGTCGCTTTCTCCTGAGAGAAATCAGTTGTAGGAAAAGCAGAGATAAAAGAACCCCAAGCGCGGCTGAATCCCGGGCTGTAAATAAATTCACCATGAGAATCACTCCAGTTGCCGCGCCAGATACCGGATTGCGGAACATAATCCGTATGCTGGATACCGGCCGACGCCCGTAATTTGCCGTAAGTTAAAACCTTGTCCGGACTATTGGCGTAAATATATCCCAACGATAAAGTAGGAGAGAAAGCCCACTTCGCCGGATAACTGCGGTTGGAACCGTTGGCTGCCAACACCAGGTCGGCAATATATTTCTGTTGGTAATCGTAATGGAAAGCGCCTATCCAGTTAGCGCGGTAATAGGTATGGTTTTGTTCATCGCGCACTTCGTTCTTCGCATTGTAAACCGCCGAAGCGCTGAAATTATCACCAGGCATGAAAGATGTATTATAATAGAAACCGAGGTAAGACTGCATAATGCGCCATTGCGTTTGAACCCAATGGCTAAATTCCAGGTTTTCCTGTTTATTTCCCATAATAATTTCCGCTACATGGCTTTTGTCGCCTATAGCGCCGGTATAATATTCATAACCGTACTGGTGGCCCTTTATCCGTTGTTCGTATGTGTTGGAAGCATTGTCGTAACCCCCTCCCACGGCAAAACTTAATCCTTTAAGCCAGAAACTCAAGTCTTGCGTTAAGCGGGCATTTGCCCATAATTGCCGCTGGTGTGTTTTAGCATACCCCGATTCCTGTATCTTGGCAACTACATTCCCGTCTCCATAGGCTTCGTTTCCACCCCATATCCCGGTAGAAGTCTGGTAGGGGAATGCGCTTGCCGGGGTTTTATATACATACCAACTGGCGCCTGTGGCATCTACATCGCTCGGATGGCTTGTTTCCAGGAATACGCCTAATATATTCACAGACATTTTCGTTGTCGAAGACAATTCAAAATCGACATTTGAACGGATGTTTGCCTTTGAATACTTCAATTGAGGATCATAATCCTGCTGTTTGGGCACATTCAGTAATCCCTTGCTGTCGGTATAATCCAGTAATGTATAATACTGTACCTTTGCAGCGCCTCCGAATACAGACAGGTTGGCATTATTTTCGGAGCCGGCATTTTTAAAGGCCAGCTTTTTCCAATCCACATCCGGGTAGAAGTACGGATCTGAACCGGACTTTATCAGTTCCAGTTCCGGATTCGTGTAAACAATGGGTAGGCGGTCATTCGTACGCGCCTTATTCAAGGCAACCGCATAGTCGTATCCGCCAAGCATTTCAGCAAATTCAGGATCAAAGGTGATCTTGTGGCTATATCCTACTTTTACATGCGTTTTCCCGGTCGCTCCCCGTTTGGTTTTCACCAGGATGGCGCCGTTTACACCTTCATGCCCCAGCATAGCTACGGCGGCAGCGTCTTTCAAGACGGTAACACTTTCTACCTCTTCCACCGTCAGGCGGTCGATAGGCCTTTCATATCCATCTACCAGCACTAAGATATTTATATCCGAAAAAGACTGAAATCCTCTGATATTTAAAGAAGCCCCTAAGCCTTCATCTCCTACGAAGCCCCCTGATTGAAGGGCTGTCAGTCCTAACAATCGTCCATAGAGTGCATCAGCCAGACTGATGGCCGACGTTTGCTGCAATTCTTCACCTGAGATGACAGTAGCCGCTGCCGTTGTGAGTAACTCACTCTGCTCCACGCCAAATCCCAGATCGATCTTCTGCAAAGTTTTGTCATCCGGCATCACTTGTGCGGTGACAGATACCGTGCAGGCAAATAGCATAAGTAAACAAATTCTTATAATATGATTCATATTCATAAACTCTAAATGATAAAGCCAATAATATATATCTATACATCCCAATTACCAACCCGGGTTTTGAGTCAATCCGTAACCCTTGTTTATTTCTGCACGCGCAAGCGGAGAAAGGAACCATTTATTCGTCCAGAAACCCGGTTCCCACCATCTGCGAGCTCCGGTTGTGATCTGCACTTTTTCATAAATAAAATTAGGCCAGGGTTCTCCGGGCTGCAATTGCGTGTCGGAACGCACGTCTTTTTCCCCGTCGCCGGTTTTTCTATACGTCTGCAATTCGTGAAGCGGACTTGTAAATTTATCAACTTCTTTGCGGCGGATAATATCGTACAACCGTTGGTCTTCCATGCCTAATTCAACGGCACGCTCACGCATGATTTCCCTGATTAGGTTTTCTTTGTTGGAAGTAAGCTGTAATTCGGGATTCACCGTTTCTATCTTGCCTAACCCTACACGGGAGCGCACTTTGTTTACCTCTTCACAGGCTTTTGTGAGGTTGCCTGTTTCGGCCAGTGCTTCTGCATAAATCAGATGCATCTCGGCCATGCGCATATAGGAATAAGATACCGGAACCCTGTCCATCGTCCAGAAATCCAATACCCATTTGAATATAGCCATTCCGGTAGCAAAGCGTATAGGCCAGCCGTTCAGAGATGTATTAAACTCTACATTCCCGCCTTTCCATATCTCTACTCTATCCAGCCCCATATAGTTTTCACGCAGTCTTTCGCGGGTAACCAGCATGGTTTCGTACAAGCGCGGGTCGCGGCCGGCAAAGATGTCTACATTGCCCGGATTAGTTGTCCCGTAAATATCCTTGTATGGATAGTTCCTCCCATCGGCCATCGGAAACATTTCCATGTATTCCAGCGTCGGGTTTAAAAATCCCTGGTGAGCTACGTTGCCGGGGCCTAAATTTTGATCTCCCCATTCAGAGAACGTATAGCTATTATGCACTTCTATGATTTTTTCACTGTTCCCCCTATACCAGTAAGCTTCACGGAAGGCCTGGCAATATCCCTCCTCGTTCTGCGAACGTGGTTGTATGAGGGCATACCAGTTGCCATTTCGCTGGTTTTCCCTGAAAAAGTCTTCGCAGGCATTAAGGCAGTCATCCCAGTAAGACTGTTTCCTGCCTCCGTTCCATACGTGAAGGAGCGACTGCCCTTCGGCATCTTTATCATATTGCATATAGGGCTGTTCATCGTTAAACAGAGGCGAAGCGGCAAACAAATACAATTTGGCGCGCAAGGCTAAAGCGCCCCCTCTGGTGAGGCGGCCGGCCCAGTTTTCCACGTCCATAACCCTCCAGGGTAATCCCGGCTCATTGAGGGCGCAAAGGATGAGGCTGTCAATAAAATGAACGGTTTCTTCGGTCGTAGCCCGTCCCTGAAGGTAAGATTCGCCTGCTATATACGAGTGGTTCACTAAAGGAAGCCCTCCGAAGTTTTTGAATGCATCCAGGTAACGGGTAGCCATTATGGTGTACGCTTCGCCTCTCAACTGGCTTTTTTCATCGGCGCTCATATCGGGTACGCGGTCGATGTTTTCTATCAATATCCATCCTTTACGAATAGCCGGCCATATACCCGGCCTGTCATTGTTTCCGGCAAAAGCAAACTTATCCCGTATCCAGCCTCCCTGAGAATCTTCGGTAACAATACCGGGGTAGTAGTACTCATAACACCACGACCAGTTGCCGTGTGAATGGAAGATATCCGATAACGATTCGATCGGACATGAATTTAATTGGTTACTCCCGTTGAACGGACAATTGATATGATTATACAGATTCCACAGGAAGTACCTCGAATATTCGGCTTTAGAGAAAACAGTATCAATACTTATATCGACACTGGGAGCTTTTTCCAGAAAGCTGTCGCCAAACTTTATGTCATCCACGCAAGAGTAGTGTATGTAGCTTACCAACACGATACTCAAGAGATAAAGATTTATTTTTAGTTTCATAATGTTCATTGTCTGTGTACTTTAAAAATTAACTTTTACGCCCAGATTGATTACCCGCGTCATCGGATATGCAATAGAATTAGGCCAGCCTCCACCCCGGCTTTCCGGGTCGTTAGCTTTGAATTTCGAGAAAGTAAGCAGGTTGTATCCCGTAGCATACAAGCGTAAACTACCTATTTGCGGAATACCGGGGATTTTACGGAATGTGTATCCGATTTCCATGTTTTTCAACCGGATATACGAAGCGTCAACGAGCCATACACGCGATTCAAAGGTATTATGCGCCATATTAGTGAACGTCAACCGTGGCAGGGTGGCCGTGGCGGCATTGTCGGGACGCCAACTGTTGTCATATACCCATTGCAGCAAGGCGGAATTATTGGTAGCTCCCCATTGCGGCCGGTAATACTGGCCGAGGTTCCGGTCTGCATTCGTGGCGCCGATCCATAACATAGACAAATCGAATCCTTTATAACTAAAACTGAGGTTGAGCGAAGCGTTGTATTCCGGAATATCGGTATATCCGATTGCATGCCTGTCGTTTGGGTCTATCCTTCCGTCGCCCGTGAGATCTACATAGACGCAGTCGCCATTTTTCAGGATTGTGCCCTGGTCGGGCATAGGCGTTCCATGTTCGTCCTGGTAACGTTTTTCCGTTTCGCCCTCCACGTAAAATTCAAAAAACTCATACCCGAAAGGCTGCCATACCGGATATCCCGTGGAAGATAAATGAGGATATTCCTGCGGCACTTCCATCTGGTCAATCACTTTGCTGCGGGCGAAAGTAACCGTTGGCGAGATGGAATAATAAAAATCACGTATGCGGTCTTCCCACTTCAATACTACTTCATACCCGTGATTTTTTATGTGGCCATAGTTGACTGAATTGGATTGTATGCCCAATATAGAAGGGAGGATGGCTTCATTTGATCCCAGAATGTTTTTGCGGTCTTCAATGAAATAATCGAAATTAATGCTAAACTTGTCGTGAAACAGATTCATGTCAAAGCCATAATTTTGTTTGGTAGCCGTTTCCCAGGTCACAAAAGGATTACCGGTAGACATCTCCCTGGCGCCAGGTAACCAATTACTGTTATTCGTACCGAAGTTTGCGGTTCCGTCTGTCCTTCCGTTGCCCGCGCTACCGCTCATCCATTGATAAACGCCCGGTAGATAAAGAAAACGGGAAGCTCCAGTTTTATCATTACCGACCTTTCCTAACGAAACGCGCAATTTCAAATAAGAAACGATGTCATTAACCGGCTCCCAGAATTGTTCGGACGAAGGTATCCAGCCCAAAGCGGCGGAAGGGAATATCCCATATCGCGAGCCGGAGGCAAAGTTCTCCGATCCGTTATATCCCATATTGATGTCTGCAAGATACCTGGTGGCATAGTTATACGTGACGCGCCCTACAAAGCCTACATACCCTGAAGGGATAGACATGTATATCTCGTCGCCATCATCGCCACTCGGATAATATGTTTTAGACTGGTTGTAAAGAGCCAGCGCTCCTACATTATGGTTGCCGAATGTGCGCGAATAATTCAAACCGGCTTCAGCATACCAGTTACGGCCTCCCCATTTGTTTTCCGTATAAGGCAGCGGCCACTCGTCGCCCAGCCTTACCAGCACTACCTGAGGGTTACCGTTCGCGTCAAGCTCTCCTCCGGGCGCAATGGTTGCCCTGTACTTGATTCCGGTTCCGTATCCGTTCTTCCGGTTTTTCTCCTGGGTGTATTCCGAGTTGTAAGAACCTTTTATTTTGAAGTCAAGTCCTTTGGTGATAAAATCAAGTTTTAACTGGTACTGCAAGTCCAGGTTGAGTACGTTCTTACTTTGCTTCACATAACCCAATCGATAGACCCGACCCAGTTCCGAATCCGCATACTCTCCTACTAAAGACGGGTCTGCTACGATACGGCGGCCTTCTGAATCTATGCCGTTACCGGAAAAGGGCACTGCTTGTTGCAGGTAGCCGAATAACTCCTGCTCATCATCCCCGATGAAATTACGGTTTTCCACACGCCCGCCGACATTTACTGATAGTTGGCTTAACTTCGACAGATTCAGGTCTATATTCGCACGGTAATTATACCTGTTATACTTGAAACGCGCTTCGGGGTCAAAATCGAAGTCCTTGAACAAACCATCCTGGTTCAGCATACCGACGGAAACAAAGTATTTTGCTATGTCGTTTCCCCCGGAAACATTAACATTGTGTTGGCTCTGCCAGGCATAATCATCCAGCAGATAATCAAACCAGTCTGTATCAGGGTATAGCATGAGCATATCCCTGTCTTTGAAATGCCTGATCGCTTCGTCTGAAAACTTCAGGCTGGTAAGTCCGTCTCCTGTCTGAGCGTTATTATAAGCCGTAGCGTATGTATAGGAATTTGTCAGTTTGATAAAACGGGTAATCTGTTGAATACCGGCGGAGGTGGTAGCCGTTACGCTTGGCTTTCCCGTTTCGCCACGCTTGGTTGTAACCAAAATCACACTATTGGCGCCCCGCACCCCGAAGACTGCGGTAGCCGATGCGTCTTTTAATATGGTAATATCGGCCACTTCATTGGCGTCGATCTGGCTGAAGGGGCGTTCTACGCCATCAACCAATACCAGCGGCTCGGCGCCATTGAACGTACTTACGCCGCGAACACGTATAACCGGGTCGTCAGCTCCGGGGATACCTGAATATTGCACCGTTTGCACACCCGGCAATTTACCGGCAATAGCATTACCTAAAGAAGGCGCCGGGGATTTCAGCAATTCTCTGTTATTGATATTCGACACTGAACCGGTAACCGTTATCTTCTTCTGTGAACCATAGGCGATCACAACAACTTCTTCCAACTGTTGGGAGTTGGGTTCCAGCCTCACATTTATCCTTGAACCGGTGGCTTCTACTTCCTGGCTTTTATAACCAATGAAAGAAAATACCAACGTGCTCCCGGAAGGAATATTTGGAAGAACAAAACTGCCGTCAACAGATGTAACGGTTCCGATAGTAGTTCCTTTTACAACAACTGTAGCTCCGATAACCGGCTCGTTGTCTTCGGCAGAGATAACGGAGCCATTTACCCTGACCGTCTGAGCGGCCGCAAATCCGATGCCTGCTATGAGGCATAATAAAAGATAAATCAATCTTCTTTTCATAAATACTCCTTTAATTAATAAATAAAACACACTTTTTTCCCAGGTAAAAAGCAGCACGCCTTTTAAAAAAGGTATGCAGCAGTTGCATATATAAAATAATATAATTAGATTTGCGCACACATCATTATATCTAATGACGTTTCTGTTTTTGAGAAAATATCCCATAATACTAATTTTTACTTTTTGTCGTAGTATCTCCAGAATGTAGCTTTAATTTCCGGCGCGTTGACAGATGTATAAACATGAACCGGATGCCTGCCATTTTCAGGAGGTGCAAGACATATCTCTGTCTCTGCGACGGATGGATTCAGATACGCTTCTACTAATGCCAAATCCCACATAATCCAATCGTCCTTTGCGGAAACATAATCCCAGCGGGCGGATAATATTTTCGCCAGCAGGCAATCTTCTTTGAGGCGCTCCTGCGTTTCGTTTCTGATAAACCGTAGTGTCTGCGCCGTAGTGACCGGCATGACATACATCTCAAGCTCTTTGTTGTTCATCAAATAGTCGAACGCATTTAGGTCGTTGCGCACATTGTATTCGCTTTTATCCCAAATGCCCTCCTTCTTGTCGTATTTGCCGGCCAGTAAATAGGCCCTGATGTGAGGGATGATTTCCGGCGCTTCCATCATTGCAGAAGCCAGATTGGTAGAGGCTCCGATGCAAAGGACGTCCAGCTTCTCCTTCTTTTCCATTTTCTTTTTAGCTTCACGGATGATTGTTGACGAAGCTTCCGAAGGGGAATACCGCTCCGTTATTCCCCATGCTTCACCGATAAAACGGTTTGCTCCTTCAGGTAAGGGAATGTCTTCACGGTTACAGGCTTGGGCAAGTAGCTTGTTGAGGCGCTGGCTTTCCTTTACCGTATTCATTAACGGAAGAGAATCTCCGCCTGTTCCGGCAATCATTCCCAGATTATTGAAATGAGCCGAGCTGAGGGCTATTATGCTTGCCTCTTTATCAAGCATCACACGGGTGATCGCATACAGGTCATCCATCTCATTGCCTGTATCGGCATCCAGGATAAACTGTTTGTTTTGAGAATATAGCGCAACCGAAGCCGTCAATACTGCCAAGGCTAAGATTAGTGTTTTCATTTTAATTCACTTCCAGTTTTTCCCAGGAGGGGAGTGACGGGAATTTATTGTGGGGCTCTGTCTGATACCAGTAGGTTACGGACGATATATCCGATTCCTGGGGGAGATAGCGGCCGCCGGTTCTCCATCCTAAGTCCTGAATTGTTATCCGAAGGTCTTTATCAAAGCGGACCGGGTCGGCTATATGCCAGCGGTAGAGGCCGAAGCGTTGCTGCGAACGGTAGGTTCCGTCCGGGCGTATTACCTGGTGAAGTCCGGAATATGGCGTACAAAATTCCTTATACTGGCCTTCGCGGTCGAAATTATATGAGCCACAGAAATAGTCTTCCGTGCCGGTTCCGCAGATGGTTGGGTATTTCGTGTCGCCATCCATGAAGAACTTGATTTCTCCTTCTCCCCACCAACCATTATTGTTTACTCCCCAAGCCATATAAACGCCTACGTAATGTCCTTTCCCCTTTACATTATCTATTATGGTGTAGTCTGATGTATGATTCGGATTCGCCCGTCGCCATTGAGCATGGAAATAGCCTGCATCTTCCGGTACTTCCGTCAGGGTGTAATCAATCTGGTAATACAAGGTCATTGCTTCCTGGTCGTTTATATTTTCCATTGTGATCATAAATTTTTTACGGAAAGGCATTGTCCAGTAACAATTAAAAGCGCTGCCCGGATTTACGCAGACAGCCAGCGACGACAACGGGGCATAGACGCCCCATCCCATACCGAAGAAATCGCCGACAGGGCATTCTACCGAAGGCTCCTTCTCGCCGTCCCAATAAATACGTATAATTGTGAAACGCCAGTTGCCCGTCGGCGTCATCCATACATGCTGAATAGCTCCCGGCCCGTCTATTTCAGCAATTGTAATTGTTTCCTTGGGTTCAATCCGGATGTAGGGGTTTACCTTCCAACCCTGTCCTAAGTCGCGTGCGGCATGTGAGGCGTTTGCTGTATTTTTCAGACTATGGTCTTTAACATCAGCCATTCCTCCTTTCCCTTTTTCACCTGTAAAATTTTCAGGGCTTATGGAACGTGTTCGGGCATTTGATATCCGGTGCAGATTGCCCATCGTATTATCAAGGCCATCGTATGGATATTGCTGGGTAAATGCAATTAACGATACAGTTAACATTGCAATTGTCAATAAAAAAGATTTCATCGGTACATTCAATTATTGGTTAACACTCTGTAATTATCTCTTTTTATCTGTTTAAGGGTTAAATAAAATTCGTGTAAAAATATAGAGTAAATCGTTTAAGCAAAAATAAAATGATGTGTTATAGAGCATATTTAGAAGCCCACTTGCAAAATCCTGTAGCAAACATTGGGGTTAAGGGAAGGTAATCCCATCCCCCATAATATATAATGTAGGTTCTGTGAAGCTCTCGTTAGAGAGCATACCTACATAGGCAGTACCCTACGGGTGCTGTATCTTATGGGTTCACCTGCAAAAACCTATGTTTTATCGCCTCACTCAGGGGGGGGCGTATACTGCTTTCACCTTCCACCTATCCTCCTGAAACCCGCTCCCAAAGCGGGATAGAGAGTGAAACGTGCTTCTTTCACCCATAAAATTTGCTTTCACCTTGGGGTAAGCAGACCTTGAGGTTAAAGGTATGTCATTAAGCTAAGAGGAAGCCTCTTTCTCAACTCCGTGGTGAGTTGAAAAAAAATCATGCCTGCCTTTTTCCAAATCGGGTGCGCCCTTTTTCCAAATCGGGTGCGCCCTTTCTGGAAATCGGGTGCATCCTTTTTGGAAATCGGCTATACCCTGTCAGCCGCAGGTCGGGCTCCGCAGGTCGATGACCTACGGTTATGAAAATGGAATCCTTTCAGGATTTTGGATTACCCGCACAAGACACAGGTGAGTACACGAAAGTATATAAATTGTTTATTTTGTGTTGAAAAAGAGCTTGACGAAAGCCCCGTGATATAATTTTTTTACATTCTATTCATACTATTTGGGTTTACGTACCGGTCTCTTTTCTCTGTTCGCTTCTTGTGTTGTATCGCTTTTTGCGGACAACGATGCAAGCAGGCAAGGCATTGAATACATCTGTCTTTTTGCCATGTGGGTTTATGGCCGGCCAT
>JAISDJ010000218.1 GCA_031264865.1 Tannerellaceae bacterium
TGAAAAACGTAAATAAGGTTCGAAACCTGTTCATTTTTGCAACCTTCACGGGATTGGCCTACATTGATGTTTACAATCTGAAATGGACTGATATTAAAACGGATAAGGATGGGCATAGATGGATATTCAAGGACAGGACAAAGACCGCAGTGGAGTGTTGTATTCCTTTGTTGGACATTCCATTGTCTATCATAGATAAATTTAAGGGAAAGAAGAATACGGATAATGTCTTTGATTTTTTCTGTTACAGAGTCGTGAACAGGCATCTTATGACGCTTCAGAAGTTTTACAAACTGAAAAGTCCTCTCACGTTCCATCAGGCAAGGCATAATACCTTTTCTTTTGAACTGGAAATGAATTAGTTGAAGAAAACAACCGTTAAATAGGTAACGATTTAGAAACGAGCGAACTTCATATATCCGCTGCTGTTACGCACAAAACAAAGAGCGACTTAATTATGGTGTAAAGGTACGAAATGTTCCCCATATTGCCAATATTTACAAAGACATTCTTACATAAATCTTTTTCGTTAGAACCTATTCAATTATACTGAATGCAATAGCGGTATAAATATGTGGTTTTAAAACTTCTACTATTTCAGTAGAATCGCTATCTTTGCAGAAGAAATATAGAATTTTCACGGGTTATTCCCGTTTGATATAACATAACGTTCACTGAACGTCTCGATGTAGAAAACTGGTAATTTTTGAAATAAGCGAGGCGCAGATGTAATGTTCATGCTATACGTAAGTATGGCGTGGGCTCTATCTGTTTCGCTTATTGGGCATACCAGTGCCTCTACATCGGAATAGTGCGAGTTCCACGCTTCTTTTTTATGTTGTGTGTTGCTCCTACAAACAAGGAATTGACAGTTAGTAACACGTAAATATCAGCAACATGAAAAAGATTATTCTTTATATCGCGGCATCGCTCGATCAGCGTATTGCAGAACCGGACGGCAGTTTGGAATGGTTTACCGGATTTCCAAATCCCAACAAGACAGATAACAGTTATAAGGAGCTATTGGCTTCGGTTGATACGGTACTTATTGGCGGACGTGCCTATCATGAACTTTTGAATATGGAGGTAATTTGGCCTTATCAGGAGCAAATGATCTATGTAATTTCTCGCAACGATTGGGGTACAAACGAAAAGTTGCATTTCATTACTGAAAATATCGTTGAAAACATATCTGCTTTCCGAAATGAACAAGGAAAAGATATTTTGTTGGTTGGCGGTGGAAGATTGACCTCAACACTCCTTGCGGCGGATTTGATTGATGAAATGTGTATAACCTATATCCCTGTTATTCTTGGCGAAGGTATTCCCCTATTCCCCGAACAGCCAAAAGAATCAAAATGGGAATTGATAGAAAATAAAAATTATTGTTCTGATATTATAATGGTCAAATATCGGAAGAAAGATGAGCTTCTTTAATACATGAAAACGAATAATAGATAAGAAGACTTAAATTCATCCCCCAAATAATGAAGTTCATCAGAAAAATCAGAAGATTTACAGGGTTTTACCCTTTATCTCCTACAAAAAGTCTACTTTTGGAATATGAATCGTATTAAAAAGCCAAATATAAAGTACGCGATTATTTTCCTGTTTGCCACACTGCTTTACGCTTTGTGTCAGATGCTTTTCAGCACTATATTGATGGGAGAAGACCCAAGTAACAATTTCTTCTCTCAACTGGCATCTCATTACGTGGTAATTCTCACAATGTGCGTGGGGGACTATATACTCTTACTGTTTCTAAACAAGTATCTGCCTTATTCCAAGAGTATACTGCTTCGTATCATAGCTGACGTTATTGGTGTGAGCCTCATTTGCCTAATTATATTAGGTGCGTTCAACTACCTGATATACGACATACTACTTATCTCTAAAGACGGGATGCCCTCTTTCCTTGTTAAGTTCGTATTCGCAATGACGAACAATATCCCCATTCTATTGGCTTTCGAACTGATTTACTACTTCCAGTCCGAACAAAAAGCCATAGCCGATTCCGAGAAAGCCAAACGGGAAGCATTGATGTTCGAACATGAAACATTGCGGGCGCAGATAAATCCGCATTTCCTGTTCAACTCACTGAACGTTTTGTCGTCATTAATTTATATGAATCCGGACAATGCAAACAAGTTTACCAAAGCTCTGTCGAAGACCTACCGGTATGTGCTTTCCCTGAATCGTCGCCCTACGGTTTCCGTTGAAGAAGATTTGGATGCGCTGGAATCCTATATCTTCCTGATGAAGATGCGGTTTGAGAACTCTTTTACTTTTACAGTAAACAAAATATCGGACAGTGAAAAGAATAAGATTATTCCTCTTACCCTGCAACTACTGATAGAAAATGTATTCAAACATAATGTAGCAACGGAAGAAATGCCGCTGGATATAAAAATCACTATCAGCAACGAATATATTACCGTAGAAAACGATATTCAGCCCTCGAACGATGTAGATAAAGGCGGAATCGGACTGAGATACCTTACAAAGCAATATACGCTATATGGAAAAGATGTTATCGTAGAGCATACCAAAGAGCAATTTATTGTCAAAATCCCTTATATACAACCATGAAGTACCTAATAGTAGAAGACGAGCGATTTGCATACGAAGAACTGAAACGTATGATGACGGAGTTACGTCCTGATTATTCGTTGGAGAAACGAACCAAAACAGTCATAGACACTATTGCGTTCCTGAAAACTTCTGCTGTCGATTTAATCCTTTTGGACATTCGGCTTGCCGACGGTAATTGCTTCGAAATATTCAATCATGTAGAGGTCAATACACCTATCATATTTACCACTGCTTACGACGAACACGCCATCAAAGCGTTCAAATTGAACAGTATTGATTACCTGTTAAAGCCTTTCGATGAAAAAGAATTAGAGGCTGCATTAACCAAATTTGAGAACATCTTCCATACTGATTCTCACAAAACCGATCCTAAGAATTTTGAACAGATACTGGCAAACAGAAACAAAAACCGTTTCCTTATATCGAAAGGAGATAATTATCATTACATCGAAACGACTGATATTGCCCATTTTTACAGTGAGGACGGAGTAGTATTCCTACATACATTCCCTAATAAACGGCATATCATTAATTACACTTTAGACCAGTTGGAACAACAACTTGACAGCCGTTTATTTTTTCGCGTATCGCGTAATTGTATCGGCAATGTAAAGTCAATCGAAAACGTTGCCAAATACTTCAACAGCCGCTTGAAACTCTCCTTATCTCCCGTATGTCCGCACGAAGTGCTGGTCAGCCGTGTGCGTGTTCCCGACTTTCTGAAATGGATGGACGGGATTCTGGAATAATCTCAAGTTAGTATTTCTCTTTTTATATGAGGGTGTGGAAAATTCCATGCCCTTTTTTCTGCATTTCATTTTACGGATTCTGAACTCCATGGCTATTAGCTTTTGGTATCGCTTCATTCATTGTTCTTTTGCGGAGATTATAAACGCATAAATTTAAAAATCATGAAGTTAGTATCATTTTTCTTAGCAGTATTGGGAACCCTTTTATGTCTGGAAGGGAAAGCGCAACAAATCACTTTCAAAACGGAATATCTTGGTAGTTCGGGCTATTATTTCCTCCCGCCCGGCGAAAAACCCAAAGAAAAAATTGGCGATGCCAAAGGTTCCGCCGTAGTTTATCAGGGAGCATTCAGTATGCCTCTGTCTATGAAGTTGAATGAAAACAATCGTCCGACAGCGTGGGGCATTGGTCTTGGAGGGTCGTACACTTCGTTGAACAACAAAAATTTCACTGATGATATGGTTTCCGAAATCATGAATTTACAAGTAGGACTTTATCATTTACGCCCCTTAAATGATAAATGGTCGATGCGGGCAAGTGCGGGCGTGGCTGTACTGGCTCCGTCTGCCGATCTTTCTAAAATCAGGTTCAAGCACGTACTTGGAAGCGGAGGAATTATCTTCATCCGCCACCTGAAACCCAATCTATCTATTGGTGGCGGTGTGGCTATCAACAGTTCGTTGGGTTATCCGATGGTGTTCCCTGCTGTGTACCTTAATTGGGAACTTAACGGAAAGTTCGATGTAAACGTGGAGTTGGTCGAAGGCTTAGACGTATCAGCAAGTTATAGTTTCAATGATTGGTTTAAACTATCGTATGCTTTAGAAATGAACGGACAGGCGGCGTTGTTGGAAAAGGACGGAAAAGATGTCATATTTTCCCATCAATATATTGTTACCGGGTTTCGTCCCGAGGTAAAGGTCGGAAAAACCGGATTATCCATGACTGCTATGGTTGGGTTGAATATATACCGTCCCGCCTCTTACAGCGACCGAACTTTGAAAGGAGTGTTTGCAACGGATAATGATTATTATTTCTCGACTTCTCCCTATATGTCAATCGGAATCAAATATAATTTCGGGAAATGAGAACGATTCTGATTTTGTTTACCTTACTGTTCATAGGCAATACTGTCATGGCACAGGAATATCCACAACGGTTTTCTTTGCAACAATGCCTTGACTTCGCTATCAATAACAGTTATGCGGCACACAAGGCAAATCTTAATATCGACGAGGCGGGACAGCAGATAAACGAAGCCCGTTCGGGTGTGCTACCACAGATAAACGCTTCGGGTAGTTTCGACCATAGTATGGTATTACCCACAACGATGTTACCCGGCGAACTCATCGGCGAGAGCGGAACGCAAATCCCTGTTCAGATGGGTTCAAAGAACGAACTGGATTTCGGCGTTTCCGTTGAACAGGTTATTTTTTCTCCCACTTTATTTACAGGAATTAAAATAGCCCGTAACAATCAGGAACTCCAAAGACTTCGGTCGGCAATGACAAGAGAGGAAATCCTTTTCGACGTAAGCAATGCTTTCTATGATATTTTGGGCAGTATGCAGGAATTGGATAATGTCAATTATATGATTGCCAAACAGGATTCTCTTTACCTGTTGACAGAAAAGCGAGTAGAGGAAAATGTAACACGGGAAGTAGATCTGAACCGTATTAAAGTAAACCTAACCAATTTGCAGGCGCGGGGCAAGAATATGAGAAATACCATATCGCAACAGAAACGTTACCTGCAAATCCTAATTGGCATTCCTATCGAAGATACTTTTGATGTGGATGATTCGGAAATGAAAAGCATTGCCATACCCGAACTCCAAGACTTTTCCCAACCGCAGAATAGAATAGAGCTTGACGTGCTGAATAAGCAAAGAGAAATGTTAGAACTCGAAATCCGAGGTCATAAAATGGAATATCTGCCGACGTTATCAGCTATCGCAACCGCAGGGTATCAATTTCAATCTAACAGGCTGAACCTCACAAAAGACCCATGGTATAATTCTACCATTGTCGGCGTCCGTTTGACTATTCCAATTTTTGACGGCTTAGGCAAACGAAGCCGGATAAAGCAGAAACAGATACAAATGCAAAGTCTGGATTGGGATATTCGGGAAACCCGGCAAACCCTATCTGCTGATTACCTGAATGCGAAAAATCAATTAGAGGTAATTTATGAGTTGGTACAGGTGCAATCTGAAAACCTGCAACTGGCAGAGAAGGTATATACCCAGACAATGGCATTGTACGCCGAAGGTTTGGCGAACATAACAGACCTTCTTGAAACGGAGACCTCCCTGTATGAAGTAAAAATAGCCTATACCACAGAACTTATCCGCTATAAAAAGACGGAAATAGACTTACTGAGAGCAAGCGGAACACTTGAACACTTATTAAGCGACACAAGAAAATGAAATCAAAAATAGTAACACCAATCATTATAACGGTTTCCATTGTCGGTCTCATCGCATGGAAACTAGTCGAAAATAAACAAACCATCGACCGGAATACAGAATTATCATTGACTGTAAATACAGTTGTTCCCGTTACGGTCGAGCAGCCCCGATACATGGATTTGAGCGAAAAAATCAGTGTGAACGGTCGGATTGATTCAGAAAACGAGGTGGTAGTTTATTCACAGGCACAGGGTATTGTCGTGAGAAAACACAAAAAAGCAGGCGATGTTGTCAGCCGGGGAACCCTGATCGCACAACTTGAAAATAATGTAATACAGGAAAACCTGCGGCTCTCTGAGTTGGATTTTGAGAAAGCGAAAAAAGATGTGGAACGTTTTCAAAACCTTGCATCCATCGGCGCAGTAACGGTACGGGAACTGGAAGATGCCCAAATCGCCCTACGCACCATCGAGAGCAGGATAACCGACCTGCAAGACCAACTAAACAATACGACCATTATATCCCCCGCTTCCGGCATCATCAACAAAGACTATTTTGAAGAAGGAACATTGATTTCGATTGGCAGTAGTGTTGTCGATATTGTGGATAATAAAGCATTGAGAATGTATGCCAACGTAACGGAACAAGAAGTGCTGAAACTAAAACCCGGCATAGAAGCAACTATCACGACTGACGTATACTCCGGCAGCACGTTTACAGGTATTATCAAGGCTATCTCTCCTAAAAGTAATGACCGGTATTATTATTCGGTCGAATTGAAGTTAAACGCGCCGGAACTACAACCCGGCATGTTCGCTACCGCTATTTTCAACATAGATGGGAACAACCGAAATACTCCAGTAATAAGCAGGGAAGCCATTGTCGGTGGGATGAAAGACCCTCATGTATTTGTGGTAAAAGAGGACAAGGCCTATAAAATTGCCGTGCAAGTTGGTATTTCGGAAGGACAATACATTGAAATAACCGATGGCATATCATCCGATGACACGATTGTAAAAAGCGGACAAATCAACCTGATTGACGGTACAGAAATATCCATCCTAAATATATAAGAAATGAATATCATAAAAACGTCAATCACCCGTCCGACCACAGTAGTTGTGGCGTTCGTTATACTTGCCTTTTTCGGTATTTATTCTTTAACCCAACTCAATAGAGAGTTGATGCCAAGTATGACGTTGGATGTTATTTCCATCAGTACCGTTTATCCGGGAGCCGGAGCCGCCGAAGTAGAAAACTCAGTTACTAAAAAGATAGAAGATGCCGTCTTTTCCATAGAGGGAATAGATGAAATTATGTCTACCTCAATGGAGAATTATTCCTTAGTAACAATTCACTTAAAAGCCGGAACCGACCTTGACAAAGCGCTTCAAAACGCACAGCGGAAAGTAAATGCTATACGTTCCGACCTGCCGGAGAGCGTAAAAGAACCGTCCATTAATGATTTCAGTCTGGCGGATATTCCCATTATGACCATCGGTGCAGTCACCAATATGGGCGAAACGGAATTTTATGATTTAATCAACCATGAAATAAAGCCTGCTCTGGAAAGGATTCCGGGAGTGGCACAAGTAACGCTCATCGGAGGAAGTGAACGTGAAATACAGGTAAATATCAATGAAGAAAGAATGGCTGCATATGGGTTATCCATTCTCGATGTCAGCAATATATTGATAAACTCAAATCTCGATTTTCCTACCGGACAGATAAAAAACGACAATAAGCAAACTCAAATTCGCTTACAAGGTAAATACAACAATCTCGCTGATATTGAGAATGTAATTGTGAAGTATATGCCCGATGGAACAGCCATCAAAGTCAAAAATATTGCAGATGTACACGATGGATATAAAGAGCCGGAAACTTTTAGCCGGGTAAATGGAATACCCTCCATAGGTATCACAATACAGCGTTCCGCCGATGCCAATACAGTGGAAATATCCAAAACCACACGCGAAATACTGGATGCCCTGCAATCATCATACGAGCCGGTCGGATTAAACTTCATGGTAGCGGCGGATAATGCGGAATTTACACTGGAAGCTTCTAATTCTGTAATGATTGACCTTGTTATAGCTATCATTCTCGTAGCCCTTACGATGTTGCTGTTTCTAAGCAGTGTGCGAAATTCCGTTATTGTTTCTATTGCGATTCCGTTGTCCCTTGTTTCTACGTTTATAGTTATGTTCCTGTTAGGGTTTAGCCTGAACCTGATGTCGTTGTTGGCTATAACGCTCGTGGTCGGTATATTGGTCGATGATGCCATTGTGGTTATCGAAAATATCCACCGCCACATGGAAATGGGGAAAAACAGGATGCAGGCGGCATACGACGGACTGCGTGAAATAAGCGGGACAATCATTTCCATCACATTGGTACTGGTAGTCGTATTCATCCCTATTTCATTAACACAGGGGACTATCGCTAACGTGTTCCGCCAATTTGCCGTTACTATCGCCATTGCGGTACTGTTCAGCCTATTGGTCTCTTTTACCGTAGTGCCGTTGCTTTACTCCCGATTCGGGAAGATAAATGAGTTCAATCGCGGGAGCCTTATCGGAAAAGGTATTCATGCTTTTGAAAGCGGGATAGAGAGGATAGCGGGTTGGTTCTCCAATCTTTTAAGTTGGTCTTTATCGCACAAGCTGATTACGTTGGCTGTAACTCT
>JAISDJ010000222.1 GCA_031264865.1 Tannerellaceae bacterium
AAAAGAATCGGATAACCTACAACCGAATCAAAACAAAAAACAGGAGAGCTGACAAAGCCGAAATTTCCATTAAAATAGAGCCAGAGATAAAAAAACTGATTGAAAAGTATCGGGATCCCATTGATGGGGCAAATAGGAAAGTGCTGGATCTGGTGAAATTGAACATTGAGCATGTAGAGGAAGTAAAAATAAAAAAGAAAAGAATATAATCATAATTATTTGGTGAGTAATAATTTATTTACTAAATTGCGGTCACAGTATTAACTTTTTAAATTGGGAGGATATACTTATGGATGCAAAGCAAGGGCTTGATGCTTTATCAAGTGCGGGACAACAAATTTTGCAAAACAGTGGCGTGCAAAATGCAGCTCAAAATCTGGGACAAACAATTTTACAAGGTGCTGCTGGCGTTGGTGCAGCCACTGGTGGGTGCTTACTTGGTGGTGGCACTGTCGCTAGTATAGGCACTGCTGCTACAAGTGCTGGAGCTGCCATTTCTACTGCTGCTGCAAGTCTTGGGACGGCAGTTTTAACGGCTGCTGTAACTCCTGCTGTAATTGTGGGAGCAGCAGTGGGAGTTGTAATATTGATAGGGGTTGGTTTGGAAAAACTTTTTGAGTAGAATTGACGGATAATAATATTGAAATACCTACTGGGCATTTTAGAGTTAAACAAAAATACTAAAAATGTCCAGTAGTGTTATTTTTATCCAAATTGTAACCGGATTGTATTTTTTTTGTAACAAATGTGTCGTTTCTTTGTCTGCGTTTTCATAATATATTGTCATACAAACAAAACGATTCAAATGAAAGCCTTTCTATTTGTATTTATTCTGAGTATATCATCCTTTTTCTCTTTGTTATCTGCCCAACAACGGGTAAACATATCGTCTTATATCCAGGGACAATATCAATATGGCCAACAAGATGCTTCGTTGAAAGTGGGTGATAC
The DNA here is from genome assembly GCA_031264865.1 of Tannerellaceae bacterium. GTDB lineage: Bacteria > Bacteroidota > Bacteroidia > Bacteroidales > Tannerellaceae > DFXE01. The sequence continues at coordinate 952 of JAISDJ010000222.1, forward strand.
GAATGAAAATACGGATAAAGGGTTTAATCGTATCGGTATCCGTCGAGGACGTGTCAAATTTGAATATAATGAAGGTGTCGGAACAGGCGCCGTACAGATTGAAGCAAATGATAAAGGCGTTAGTTTTCGTGATTTATATATAGGAATGAAAGATCCCTGGACTAAACGAAGCCGTTTGATGACAGGCATATTCAATCGTCCTTTCGGACATGAAATATCTTACTCGACATCTTCTCTTGAATCGCCTGAACGAGCTACTATCATACAGTACTTATTTCCGGATGAACGCGATTTGGGCGCTATGCTCACCTTGCGGACAAGCGCTTCGAGTCCGTTGAATTTCCTTCGCTTAGATGCCGGGGTTTTCGCCGGTAATAGTATCAATCGTGAGACAGACAACAGAAAAGACTTTATCGGACGCATAGGAACTGAAAAGGAGATTGAAAAGTGGGGAAAATGGGGATTGGGTATATCCTATTATAATGGGAGCGTATACAATCCTACAGCAGAAGTCTATGAGATGTGTGATAACCGTTTTACAAGAGTAGATAAAGAAAAAACCGGAACTTTTATGAAACGTGAGTATATTGGCTTCGACGGGCAGTTTAGTATATATAGCCAATTTGGAACAACCACTTTACGGGCCGAAGGATTATTCGGCGTCCAACCCGGTATTGCAAGTAGCAGTAAAAGCCCTAATTATAGCAGCCGTCCCGAAAACGTCCCTGCAAATGCTTTATACAAACGGCCTTTCTTTGGCTATTTTTTCTATCTCATACAGGATATTGGAACATCTCCTCTTTCGATTGTTCTGAAGTACGATTCATATGACCCAAACACAAAAGTAAAAGGAAACGAGGCAGGCGCTCAAGGAAGCTATACAACCCAAACCGATTTATCCCAAAGCACCATTGGCTTGGGAGTTTTATACCGGTACGACAAACATATTCGTTTACAAGCCTATTATGAGATAAACAACAATGAAAAAAGCAACCTTATTGAAGGGTACGAAACAGACAGAAAAGATAATGTTTTAACAATAAGGCTACAGTATCAATTTTGATTAAATGGCTTTTAAGCTCATATCAAGACTTTTCACAGAATGAGTAAGAGCGCCTACAGAGATATAATCTACTCCGGTTTCAGCATACTTGCGCAATGTATCAAAGGTGATTCCGCCGGAAGATTCGATTTCATAGCGCCTGTTGATGCGCCGAACGGCTTCCTTCGTATCTTCGACATTGAAGTTATCTAACATAATACGGTCTATGCCACCTACCTTTAGCGCCTGGTCTAACTCGTCGAAATTACGAACTTCGATTTCTATCTTGAGGTTTTTGCCTTTTTCTTTTAAATAATTCTTAGCACGAGTAATTGCCTGTTCGATACCGCCGGCAAAATCAACATGATTATCCTTTAATAATATCATATCAAACAAGCCAATACGGTGATTCACGCCACCGCCTAACGCCACTGCTTCTTTCTCCATCAAACGCATCCCAGGCGTTGTTTTACGGGTATCTAAAACGCTTGTATGTGTTCCTTCCAAAGCTTTAACATATTTACGTGTAGTAGTGGCAATACCACTCATTCGTTGCATAACATTCAGCACCAAACGTTCTGTTTGCAGCAAGGATTGCACTTTCCCTTCAACAGTAAAGGCAATGTCGCCTTTCTTCACCTCCGAACCATCTTGTATAAATACTTCTATTTTCAAATCCGGATCAAAATAATGAAAAATACGCTTTGCCATTTCAACACCGGCTAAGACGCCATCTTCTTTTATAATCAACCGGCTCTTTCCCTCAGCAGTAGAAGGGATACAACACAACGTTGTATGGTCGCCATCGCCAATATCCTCGGCAAAGGCCAGTTTAATCAGTTCGTCAATTAATTGGTCCATTCGTTACTCTATTCTTATTGATTGTATGATCACCTTATCTCCATTCAGCTTGTATGTGACATTCACCCTGAACTCGCCTTTGGATGTAGGTAGTTTGCCGACAAGAAAACCATTATCTTTTTTATCAGCATTATGCACTACGGAGAAACCATTTGGTTTGTTAGCTCCCAAAAAAGTATTCAACATAGCAACAGCTTCACTACCATTACATTTTTTTGAAGAACCGGGAACAGCCATATCTACCTGACTATCCATAGAGGAAGTAAGTGAAGACGCATTTCCGGATTTGAAAGCATTGGATATAGGGGTAATATCGGCAGCACGTACAGATAAGAACGAGAATACCAACGTAAGAATAATTACCAATCGTTTCATAATCTCTCTTATTTTTTATAAATTAATTAACAAAGGTGAGCAAAAATTACTACTTTAGCAATATAACAATGTTAAATATGAATTTGTTCGACAAATGAAGATCACTTTATTGATTATGGGAAAAACAGATAGCCCTTGGTTAAAAGAGGCTGTTAAAGATTATTACAATCGGATTATACATTATTTTCCCTTCGAAATAACAACAATATCCGACATCAAAAATGTTAAAAACTTATCAGAGGTACAACAAAAGGACAAAGAAGGAGAGGCAATCCTGAAAAACCTCCAACCGGGAGACTATTGTGTACTTTTAGATGAAAAGGGTAACGAGTTTACCTCCGTACAATTCGCCACTTATCTGGAGAAAAAAACACATTCCATACGGCGATTGGTTTTTATCATAGGAGGCCCGTACGGTTTTTCCGAAGCTGTATATAAAGTGGCTTCGGAAAAGATATCATTAAGTAAAATGACTTTTTCTCATCAAATGATCCGGTTACTCTTTATCGAGCAGCTTTACCGCGCCTGCACAATCATTCATAACGAGCCTTACCATCATCGGTAAAGAAAGTGATAGACATGCATTTTTATCGGACAAAAGAATTATTCCGAAAAGCAATTAAAAATATATCCGGTTTCAATGGGAGAAAACAATTTTATAAATACTTTTGCATATCTGATAGATTTGAATTATAAACTAATACATATAGGATGATACTGGATGATGTCAATGACATACTAAAACAAGAAGCGGAAGCAGTCCTTACTATTCCTGTTACACAAAATTATGAAACGGCTATTGAACTGATTGTAGAATATGTACACAGGCGAAATGGAAAGCTTATCACGAGTGGTATGGGAAAAGCCGGACAAATAGGAATGAGTATTGCTACAACTTTCAGCTCTACCGGTACTCCCGCCTTTTTCTTACATCCAAGCGAAGCTCAGCATGGCGATTTGGGAATTGTACGCGAAAACGATATCATGTTACTTATTTCCAATTCCGGAAAAACCCGTGAATTGCTTGAATTAATAGATTTAACAAGAGGTTTAGCGCCTGACATGAAATTTATTGTCATAACCGGAAACGCAGACAGCCCATTGGCTCAAAAAGCTACTGTTTACTTGCTGACAGGCGAACCGAAAGAGGTCTGTGCTTTAGGATTGACGCCAACAACATCGACAACCGTTATGACTGTAATCGGAGATATCTTAGTAGTCAATACGATGAAAAGGATTCATTTCACCAATAAAGACTATGCCAAGAGACATCATGGAGGGTATTTAGGGTCTAAAAGCCGTAAACAAAGTGGAGAAGAATAATATATGCGAAAAGTTATAGGAATAGGAGAAACTATCTTAGATATTATCTTCGAGAATAACAGACCGACCTCTGCATTACCGGGCGGTTCGGTATTCAATGGTTTTATTACGCTTGCCCGTCTGGATGTACCCGTAGTTTTCATCAGTAAATTAGGTAATGACCGGGTAGGAGGAATCATTCGTGAATTTATGGAAGAGAATCATATCCCAACAAAATATGTAGACTCCTTCCCAGATGGAAAAAGCCCTGTTTCATTAGCCTTCCTGGATAATGAGCATAATGCTGATTATTTGTTCTACAAAGATTATCCCAACCAAAAACTCGAAGTGTCATTTCCTAAAATAGAAGAAGATGATATTCTTATTTTCGGTTCTTATTACGCATTGAATCCTGTATTAAGAGAACGCACGGTAGAGCTTTTAGAGTATGCCAAAGAACGAAAAGCGATTATCTACTACGACCTGAATTTCAGGAATGCACATGCATATGAAGCAATCCGCCTCAGGCCTACCATATTAGAGAATTTCGAATATGCAGACATTATAAAGGCCTCAACAGAGGATATCTATAATATATTCGCTAAAAACGACACTAAGAATGTTTATCATGAACATATCCGGTTTTATTGTAAAAACCATATTACCACTCATGGAGGAGATGGAGTAGATTTATTTACAAACACACTGTCGGAACATTTTAATACTCCTGTCATCAGCCCTTTAAGCACCATTGGCGCAGGAGATTCTTTTAATGCCGGTATCATTTGGGGATTATTGAAATATGGTATCAAACGAAAGGATTTGGATGCGCTCGACAAAGAAAAATGGGAGAAGATCATTCATCATGGAATCGATTTAGCCACAGAAGTATGTTTGACTTATGATAACTACATATCCCCTTCGTTTGCCAAAAGTTATGCTATACAGTCTTGAATATGATGATACGATTTTTCTTTTCGTTAATAGGTTTGGTTTCACTATCTGCATGCAGTTCACATACGCCGGAGATTCAAACGATTTGCCTACGTGATGATGTAGGGAATTACATTATAAAATGGGAAACAAATCCTCCGCTTAAGGGAACAATGAAGTTGTACGTAAGCGACACTCCCGGCAAATTTAACAAATCCAACCCTGTAAGTTATATTAATATCGAAGAGGGAATAACCAAATATGTTACCGACGATAATATTACCCGTAAGTATTTTAGGCTGTTTTTTAATGATAAATACGTTAAAACAGTCGCTTCCCGCCCCGTACCAATGGACAGTGTTTTGAATTTTCGCGATCTAGGCGGATATGCATCATACAAGAACAAGAAAGAAATACGCTGGGGGAAGGTCTTTCGTTCGGGGAAGATTGACGCATTGAGCATCCGAGACTCTATTAAACTAAATAATCTGGAAATAAAAACAATGATTGATTTGCGTTCGAAAGAAGAACTGACTGCATCACCTGTTGGTTATACGAAAGCAAACATTCTCCATATTCCGATTTCAAACGATAAATTGTCGGAGATAGTTGCCCGTATTGATGAAGGACGCGTTCGCAAAGGAGATGGTATCGTCTTTATGCAGGATTTATACATTCAATACGTGAACAAGGACAAAGAACAATTTGCCGAAGCATTGGCTGTATTTGAAGATAAGGATAATTATCCGATAGTGATTAGCAGTTCGTTAGGAAAAGACCGGGTTGGTTTTCTTACGGCTTTATTATTGGTCGCCTTGGATATTCCCGAAGAAACCATACTAAATGATTATCTTGCTACAAATGATTTTTTAGACCTGAACCGTTTTAATGCAAGGGTCCAAGGGTTAAATTCGGATGCACAAGAAACATTAACTGTAATTCTCAGCGCTAATTCAACGTTCCTCGATTTGGCTTTCCAACGAATAAGAAAAGAATACGGTTCTGTAAAAGAATATCTTATAAATGAGTTACACTTCTCAGAAAAACAACAAAATAAATTGAAAGAAATACTTCTTTTTTAAATTGCTTCCGAATAAATTACGTAACTTTGCGCCTCTAATTATTTTACAGATAAAACATTACATTGAAAACATTTGAAGAATTAGGAGTTGCTTCACCTATTTTGAAAGCAATTCAGGAAATGGGATATGAGTCGCCCATGCCCGTACAGGAGGAAGTGATTCCTTTTTTGTTAGGTGAAGACAACGACGTAATAGCACTGGCACAGACAGGAACAGGCAAAACAGCTGCGTTCGGATTACCTATACTGCAAAAAATAGAAACGAGTATCTGCCAACCGCAAGCTCTTATATTATGCCCTACACGTGAACTGTGCTTACAGATTGCCGACGATTTAAACGATTATTCCAAATACATTAACGGATTAAAAGTGCTTCCGGTATATGGAGGTTCCAGTATTGAAAGCCAGATAAAAACGCTGAAACGGGGAGTTCATGTCGTAGTAGCTACTCCCGGACGTCTGCTCGACCTGATGACACGCAAGACTGTTGATTTGAGCTTAGTTAAAAATGTCATTCTTGATGAAGCAGATGAAATGCTCAATATGGGCTTTTCCGACAGTATAAATGCCATCTTGGCTGAAGTCCCCTCCTCACGTAATATGTTGCTGTTTTCGGCAACCATGCCGCAAGGTATCGCCAATATTACAAAAAAATACATGAATAATCCGAAAGAGATCGTAATCGGCAGGAAGAATGAAGGGAATAAAAATATCAAACATATTTACTATATGGTTCGGGCGCAGGATAAATATCCGGCCTTAAAACGTATTGCCGACTATTATCCTAATATCTACGGAATTATCTTTTGCCGCACACGGAAAGAAACACAAGAGATTGCCGACAAGCTTATCCAGGATGGTTATAACGCCGACTCTTTGCATGGAGAATTAAGTCAGGTGCAACGTGATTATGTTATGCAGAAATTCCGTTTGAGAAACCTGCAATTGCTGGTCGCCACGGATGTGGCAGCCCGTGGGTTAGACGTTGACGACCTTACCCATATTATCAATTACGGATTACCTGATGATGTGGAATCATATACGCACAGAAGCGGACGTACCGGCCGTGCGGGGAAAACGGGTATCTCGATTTCCATTTGTCATAGTAAGGAGAAGGGGAAAATACGCGAAATAGAACGCATTATCAATAAGACGTTTGAGAAAGGAGAAATACCGGGCGGAAAGGCGATCTGCGAGAAACAGATCGTAAACCTGATAGACCAGATAGAAAAGGTAAAGGTGGATGAAGATGAAATTGCTTCCCTGATGCCTTCTATTTTCCGCAAATTGGAATGGCTTGATAAAGAAGATATCATCAAGCGGATGGTTTCCCTCGAATTTAACCGGATGATTGATTATTACAAAGATGCCGACGAAATTGAAGTAGTAGACGAACGTTCGGGCAAGAACAGGGATGCTGCATTTGGAAAGAAAGAAGGGCGTCGGAGTCGTACTACGGAAGAAGGATTTGTAAGATACTTCATTAATTTTGGTAAATCAGACGGTCTTTTCCCAAACCAGTTAATTGATCTGGTAAACAAATGTGTGTCCGGGAAAGTACGGATAGGAAAAATTGACCTGCTTGAGAATTTCTCTTTCTTTGAAGTAGAAGAAACTGCTGCAAAACGGGTAGTAGACCAGATGAACGGCTTCGAAATAGACGGACGCCGGATTTCCGTAGAGCTTGCTCAGGGAAAGAAAGGAGAAGGTAAAGGAGAGGCCAAAGGCGGAAAGAGAAAAGCAACTCCTTTTTACGACCGTTTTGATAAACGGGCCAGGAACAACGACAAGCCTTGGAGACGTTCGTCCCGCCCATCATCAAGAAAAAAGTAGGAAATGAGGGGATGATGATACGATTATTGTTGTTGGTATTCAACAACAATGATCTTTGGGGAAAAGTAACATCGCGTCCCCGTAGATATAAGGCGCGGCTGCAAACTCGAAATTCAACTAACCAATACGGCCTTCCCTAAATTCGCAGAAAACAACCTTCCGCTGCTTTTACTACTAACTTCCTTCCACCCATGAATTGTTGTTAAGAAGGATTCCCTGATAATCCTTCTTTCAGTATCTGTTTTAATGGCATAAAGAATCGTTCGATCAATCGAAGGTCTTCGGTTACGATTTCGGCGGAGGCTTTCATCTCATGGGTGACGGGCAGTGTTTTGTTGTAATTGGTAACCAAACCGTTGGGCAGGCCTATCTCTACCTGGTAATTGTTGTCTGCCGGGACGAGGGAGATGGCGTTTACTACTCCGTTCACAATGCCAAACTCCTGGTCGGGGAAGTTATTGAAGCGGATAATCACCCGTTGGCCGGTCTTTACCTTCCCCGAACGGGCGATAGGAAGCAGGGCTTTCCCTATGATTTCTTCCTTTTTATCCGGTACGATACTGAATACACTTTCACCTGCATTCACATATTGGTTTTCGTTCCAGTAGTTGGTAAAAGTTACGTTTCCTTCAATGGGCGACGTCAGGCAATAGGTTAATTCCCATGTGTTGACTGCATTCGTCAGTTGTTCCGTGTTCGATTGCAAGTCCTGTTGCAACAGGCTTTCTTTTTCAGCCTGCTGCAGTTCCAAATCCAGCAGACCGGTCTCCAACTCCCCGATCTGGATTTTCAGGTTTTCCAGGGAAGCATTGGTTCCTTCCAGCGAATGTTGGCTTTGAAGCATCGCGCTGCGTGCCGTTTCATGTTCGGAAGGAGAAATGACCCCACGTGCATACAGCAGCGAATCCCGTTCATACAGCTGCCTTGCCAGTGTAAACTGTGCATCCATCACCCCCTGCTGCCGTTCCAGGTTTTGATAATATGCCTGATATTTTGTTATCTGTCCCCTTGTGGCAGCTATTTTCTTGGGATAATAATTTAATGTATGATAGGTATTGTACTCATGCAAGCTTCGCAGATAGGAGGTATAGGCGGGTTGGATATCGCCAAGTTCCAAACCTGTTAGCCCCCCCTTTAGGGGGTTGGGGGGTAATTTCATCACATCCTCCGTCTTTGCCGGATTTTCAATTACGGCAAGCAGCGTATTGATAGTTACTGTTTGACCATCCGTTACATATAACCGGCTCATCTTCCCGGATGCCCGCGCTACTACCTGTGCTACCGGGTAGCGACTAGTGAGCGTCATTTCCGTAACAATCACATCCGGATACATAAAGAAATAATTCCCTACAAGCAATGTCAGGACAATCCCGAATAGTAACGTAATCCCCCACCGTACAATCCAGGAAGGAACCTTCCCCATCACTTCCTGTACAGCCTCGCTTCTTATTTCAACTTCTTTGTGTTCCATCAATTTCCCAATTCCAACTGGTTCTTCACTAACCGGTAGTAGATCCCCCGCTTAGCCGTGAGTTCGGCATGTGTGCCCTCTTCGGCTATTTTGCCTTTGTCCAATACGACGATATTGTCGGCATCGCGTACGGTACTGAGGCGGTGGGCTACTACTACAACTGTTCTACCGACATAAAACCGCCGGAGGTGTTCCATTATCTCTTTTTCATTATTGGCATCCAGGGCATTGGTAGCCTCGTCCAAAAAGATGAATTCCGGATTTTTATAAACGGCGCGAGCTATCAGGATGCGCTGCCGCTGTCCCTGACTGATGCCGTTTCCCTCCATACCGATTTTTGTGTTATATCCCAAGGGTAAGCCGTCTATAAAATCGCGGATATTGGCAACGGTTACGGCATGTACCAATTTTTCCTTATCGATCACTTCATCGCCCACGGCTATATTTTTGGCGATGGTATCGGAAAAGATAAACCCGTCCTGCATAACCGAACCGGTACGGGCGCGCCATACATGCGGATTGATGTTTTGCAGCGGCATACCGCCTACTTTAACCGTTCCGTGGTTGGGCAAGTAAAACCCTAATAGGAGTTTGATCAATGTTGTTTTTCCACTTCCGCTGGCGCCTACGATGGCGGTTACTTTTTCTTCCGGGATGGCCAGGTTAATATCATCCAGTACATAATCCCTGTCGGCTCCGTCATAGCTGAACCGGAGGCTTTCAATGGATAAGGTACGGTTGGAAGGAAGCGAAGTTACCTTTAAAGATAAGGTTTGTTCTTCATCTTCTTTATTATGTATCTCTCCCAAGCGCTCCAGGCTGATTTTAGCATCCTGGAAAGCACGAGCGAAACCGATAAACTGTTCAATAGGCGAAGTGAGCTGCCCTACGATATAGGTAAGTGACATCATCATCCCCAATGTCATATCTCCCGACACTACCGCCTTTGCCGCCAGAAAGGAAATCAGAATATTGGTCGTCTGGTTAAAGAAAACAGAGCCTAACTGCTGGTATTGTTCCAACGCCAACCCCTTGATGCTTATTTTGAACAACTTGACTTGTATCCGTTCCCACTGCCAACGTTTTTCGGTCTCACAGTTGTTGAGTTTAATCTCCTGCATCCCCGTAACCAACTGGAACAGGTTGCTCTGCTCGGCGGCGGCCTGCGAAAACCGTCTGATATCCAACTCGCGCCGGTATTTCATAAACGCCAGTATCCAAGCCACATATAACCCATTCCCCAACAGGAAAAGCCCCAGTATCGTAAGGTTATAATAAGCCAGTACGATACCGAATACTATGAAATTAACGAATGAAAACAGTGTATTGATAGACGAACCCGTCAAAAACGAGTCAATCCGGTTATGGTCTCCAATCCGCTGCATAATATCCCCCACCATTTTCGTATCGAAAAAGCGGATCGGCAAACGCATCAGTTTGGACAGGAAATCGGAAATAAGGGCAATATTAATCCGCGTATTGATATGAAGCAGTATCCAGCTGCGGATAAAGTCAACCGACAGCCGGGCGACAAAAATCACCAGTTGGGCAATCAGTATCAAGGTGATAAAGTGAAGGTTGCTATCCCGTATCCCCGTATCCACCAACGCCTGCGTGAGGAACGGCATGACCAGTTGCAGGATACTGGCCGTCACCATCCCCAGGATAAGCTGCACAAACTCTTTCTTATAAGGCCTCAGGTAACAAAAGAAAAAAGAGAGCCCTTTCTCCCGGGCTTCCTGTTCATCCTCCTTCTCATAAAATTCCGGTCCGGGTTCCAACAGCAAAGCCGTCCCCGTATCCTCTTCGCCGGTCTTTGTACTGATCCAGCAATGCTTGAATTCCTCTTCCGTAAAGACAATCCGCTTAGTTGCCGGATCAGAGATATAAAACCTGTCCTTCTTTATTTTATATAATACCACAAAATGGTTCTGGTTCCAATGCAATATACAGGGCAAAGGCACTTCCTTCTTCAGTTGGGCCAGTGATATTTTTACTCCATTTGTCCGAAAACCAATTGATTCTGCCGCATCGCTGATTCCCAGCATCGAAACCCCTTCACGGGTAATAAAAGCTTTTTCGCGAAGGGTCTGTAGGCTATAACTGCGTCCATAATACTTCGCTATCATGCGAAGCGAAGTAGGACCACAGTCCATTGAGTCTAATTGATGATGGTGAGGAAATAG
>JAISDJ010000366.1 GCA_031264865.1 Tannerellaceae bacterium
ATCCGATAATTTTTGTGATTTGTCGCTTTTTCATTCCTCAAACTCCATCAACCGAAAATTTCCCCCTCAAATTCGCTGCCTGATTAAAAATAGGATGTCGCTCTTTTAAGACATCCTCAACAGATGTTCTATTGTTCAGAAAATCGCCCAACCTCATATATTGAGCTTTTGAATAGCAGAGATGGCAACGTAGGCGATGAAATAACTTTAACTATAGGCTGTTGGCAATTAGTAGAACCCGTAGATGTAGTACTCGTTTTTAACCCGTCGAAGGCCAGAGATAATAAATACAATCAAATGCATGGACATGGATATGATAGTTTTATTGAGCAAACTGACGAAGAATATAGAGAAGGAACAAATCGGTTATTTGAATTTATAGGATCTTACTTTGACAAACCAGCAAATAGTGAGAAGCAAACCTATATGCTCACTACTGCTTATTCAAATCTTGTATTTACTCATGATAAAGTAGAAGGTATTATTTATCCAAGTGTTCCTTTTGGCGGAGACGGATTTAATGTGGCTTTTTTTCCAAAGATAACAAATGACAATAGGTTGCGGTTGTTGAATGTGATGAAAAACGTGATGAAAATAGAGCCTACCGCAGACGGTTATTTCAATTTCGTTGAACAAAGTGCAACAAAAGGTATAATAGATTATGGAAGCGGAACTATAAAATGGACTTAAATGTGAAACCCGCGCCTGTCATCTCGACGGTGCGGGCTTCTTTCTGAACAAAAAGTGTAGATAAAAAGAAAAATACCAATTACGGAACATCTGTGTCTTCGGGGTCATCCCCTGTATCTTCGGGCTTATTATTGTCCGTTCCTTCGTTTTTAGCAAAGTTGGCTTTGATAAAGGCTGTTACGTCACTCTCTTTGTAGAATGTCTTATGGTAAACCATTTGATAGGGTAATTCGCCCGATGAGCGGTAACGCTGTAACGTCCGTTTGCTGACATTGAGCATTTGGCAAACGTCCTGGTTGTCCAAGAGCTTTTCACCCTCCAGCAACTTTTCTTTGATTGCCATTTTTTCCAAATAGCGGTCTATCCGGTCGAACCGTGCCATAATCCGGTCAAACCTTTGTTGCATCCATTCTTTTAATTCGTCGTTCATACCCATTGCCTTTGAATTTATTGTTGGTTTTGCAAAGGTCGATGGTTTTCAAACATCTGATAACGAGGCCGGTATGAATTTTCTTAAATGTTTTTTATAAGTCTCTTATTTATAGCAGATTATAAGTGTGTGTTTTTCTAAAAACTGGAAGAAAAAATAGGGAAAAGGTCGGTATAGAGTGGATTATAGGCCAAAACACCCGATTTTGACCTGAATTAGCATCAAAATCGGGTGTTTGAGAAGTATATGCCGGATAATCCCGACCCCGGGGTAGCTTATTTTCTACCCATACGTCGAAGCAAGGCGTCTTTCAATTTATCAAGAAATGGCGTAGGCATATTTCTTATCTTCAAATCATCAAGAACCCGAGAAAGATTATTATCTAACTGTATATTAAAAACATTCTGTATGTATTCGTACAGTTGTGTAAGCGGAACATCACCAAATATTTTGGCGCTGTCCCATGAGAAGATTTGTTCCTGTAATTCAGTTTTCGTTCCCTTCCACGTTTTTTTGGTGGCAGGGAATCCAAAAGAATTAATATTAATACCGTTGTCGTTTAGCAGGTCTAATTCATGCATCAGATAAGCGGAAAGCATATCGTTTGCCAAAATCTTTGCTACTTTGAAATCGTAATTGGTTGTGAATTTCGGATCAAGTTCGTAGGAGAATGTTTCGAGATATTGTTCTGTGTCTGCCTTACCGCGCAAGAAATAAAGAGAATCTAAATGAGAAGAACACGAACGATAATACCGGATAAAATCCAGCCGTTTAGCATTGTATCTATTAATGTCATCCAATATCTCACACAGATACTACCGTTGTTTATCAGTACCCGCAGGGCGACTCATTTCAATGTTATAGACTTTTCGATAGTATATCAGACGAGAGCATAATTTGGGTTTCGCATCTTTGAAAAAAAATATTTCCTCATCCTCGTCCTTAAAATCGTATGATAAAACAAACGTTTTTAATTGATTGAATGCTTCGGTGAGTACACGGGAAGCATCCAAAGACTTTGTAATTACACTAACCTCTGAGCATTCTATTTGTTCAATTTTCAAGTCAGCTTCTTTTTTAAGACGGGAAGTGAATTGGAGCATACGTTTATTCTTTTATTTCAATAATCTTCCTCTTATTCAAGCCAAACTTTGTTAACATTTTATCCATGAGGTAATAAACCACAGGGATAACCACAAGTGTGAGAAACATGGAACTAATCAGTCCTCCAATCATTACCCACGCCAGACCATTTTTCCATTCGGCTCCTGCTCCGGTTGCCAATGCAATGGGAAGCATACCTATTACAGTAGCGGAGGTTGTCATCAGTATGGGACGGAACCGTTGATGCGTTGCTTCAATAAGGGCTGTTTTCAGTTCCATGCCTTTATCTTTTGCATGATTAGTGAAATCGACAATCAGAATGGCATTCTTGGCTACAAGCCCTACCAGTGCAAGTAAGCCTAACATGGTAAAAAGGTTCAGGGTGTTCATGGTCAACGCTAATGCAAGCAATGCGCCTATCGCCGCAAGGGGTATGGAAATCAACACGACAAAGGGGTACATGTAGTTATTGTACAACAGTACCATGATGAGATAGACCAGCAAGATAGAAATAATGAGCGCTATTCCCATCGTACCAAAACTCTTGTCCTGTGCTTCGAGTTCGCCACCTGGGGTAACGATAATGTCTTCGGGCAGGTTTAGTGATGTCAGTAACTTACCAACATCTTGCCCTATGTCTCCGATTGCCCGTCCTCCGGCATGGCAGCTTAATGTGATGCCGGCGCTTCGGTTTCGTCGCTCCAAAATACCCGGAGCTTCGCTCTCTTCTATTTGGGCAATCTGTTTCAATTTGATTGCTTCTCCGGAAGTATTTATCAACGTAAAGCTTTCAATATCTGTTATGCTTTGCCGGTTGAAGTTATCGAGGCGGATATTGATATCGTACTCATATTCGTTTTGCTTGAACTTTGCATCATTATTTCCACTGAACGCATTGTTAAGCGCCATTCCCAACATCTCGAACGGAACACCCAGCGCCGCCATCTTTTCACGGTCGGGGATGATACTGATTTCGGGGCTGCCTTCTTCGGCGGATAATCT
>JAISDJ010000280.1 GCA_031264865.1 Tannerellaceae bacterium
CGGAAGCGATGCAAAAGCGGATTATGAATATGAGCGTTGTGGGGTTGCCAACATATTCATGGTCAATGAACCGCTCCGGGGAAAACGGTATGTGAAAGTAACAGAGCGGAAGACAAAAGGGGATTGGGCTCATTTAATGAAAGAAATAGCTGACAAACATTACCCACATGTGGAAAGGATTAGATTGATCATGGATAATTTGAACACGCATAAGCCGACTTCCCTTTATGAGACATTCCCGCCGGAAGAAGCCAAGCGGATATGGGATAGATTTGAATTTATCTGCACTCCAAAACATGGCAGTTGGCTTAATATGGCAGAGATAGAACTGCACGTCCTTACCAGACAATGCCTTAATAGGAGGATTGGAAATATGGAAACAATGAAAAAGGAAGTGTCTGCTTGGCAAAGAGATAGAAACAACAGGAATGCTAAGATAAATTGGAGATTCACAAATGACAATGCCAGAATAAAATTAAAAAAACTTTATCCGACAATATTAGATTGACATGACAGTAGTGAAAAGCAAATTTTAATCTGTTAAAGTAGAATTAAGCTTTTTTTTTACGTTCATTAAAGTAAATTAATTAGCTTTGTTCTGAGCAACTCAAAAAAGATGATAAGCCAAAGTATCAGTGAAATCTACCAGCAATACTACAAACGTTCTTTTTTGTTTGTAAAGTCGTATGTCAGAGATGATATGGCGGCGGAAGATATTGTTTCGGATACTATAATCAATTTATGGCAAACAATTAGAAAAGAGCAGGTAGAGTTTCCGGTTGCCCTGTTAGTGACAATGCTTAAAAATAATTCGCTTAACTATCTGAAGCATCAGGAAGTCAAACAATCAGCCATAGATTCGATATCTTCAAAAATGATAAGAGATTTAAGTTATCGGACAGAAACTCTGGAAGCATGTGATCCTCAGGAAATGTTTTCTACGGAAATCACAGAGATTATCGAAAAGACATTGGTTTCACTGCCGGAACAAACACGCCGGGTATTTGAGATGAGCCGTTATGAGAATAAATCGGTAAAGGATATTGCTGTAGAACTGTCCATTTCGCCAAAAGCTGTGGAATATCATATAACTAAATCCTTAAAAGTACTGCGTGTTGCTTTAAAAGAATATCTTCCGTTTATCTATTTTTTGTTACTGCCTTAAGTATATTGTTTCAATATAAATATGCAATTATTTCTGTAAATTTCATACTTTATTTTCAGTAGTTCATTTTTTTCTGTTTATCCTTTAGGGATTTTTCGTTCTGTGTTGTCCCTATGTATGAAGGGGGGAATAAAACCCTTTGTGATCTATGAATAAAGAATTATTACAGCGATACGTGGAGGGGAATGTCACTTCGGAAGAAGTGGAGATAGTGGTGGACTGGCTGGATCAGGATGAAGCGAATGTACGTGAGTTTATGGCATTGCATAAGTTGAATGATATTTCTTTGTTCAACCGGGGAGATGCTAAACGGACAAAACGGGCAAACATCGGGGAGTTACGTAAGATCGGTATCGAGATACTGAAAATAGCGGCTATATTCCTTTTGGTATGGGGTGTAAAAGATTTCATAACGCATGAACCAGTAGAAGTAGAACTGCCTGTTACCTATCAGACCATTATTGTCCCCGCCGGACAGCGTGCCGAGGTGATCCTGCCCGATAGCTCACGGGTTTGGCTGAATGCGAATACTGAGATTGTTTATCCGACCCAATTTGCTTTCGGTCACCGGGAAATCAAACTGAATGGAGAGGCTTATTTTGATGTGAAACATAATCCGTCTCAGCCCTTTCTGGTGAAAACCGAGAAAATAGATATCCAGGTATTAGGAACGGAATTCAACGTCCTTGCCTATGCGGAGAAGACAGTGCCGGAAGTCACCTTATTAAACGGGAGTGTGGAGGTTAAAGCGAAAGGGATCTCCGTTCCTTATACAATGAATGTCAATGAACAACTGCGCCTGGAAGATGGTAAGCTGTATGTGTCGCCTATTACTCAGTTTGATTATTTCAAATGGAAAGAGGGTATCCTATGTTTCCATAACGAATCGGTAGAATCCATAATGAAAAAACTGGAACTCTATTTTGATGTCCGGATCGATGTTCGGAAGGCTGGTTTGTTGAAGCATCGCTACACGGGTAAGTTCCGGGTAGACGATGGAGTCGAGCAAGTCTTGAAAGTGCTTCAATTGGAGCATCAGTTTACTTATGCGAGAGATCACGAACTGAATTTAATAACCATAAAATAAGCATGCCTATGAGATAAAAGAATCTGTATAAACAAAAATGACCGGATCATGTGCCCACATAACCCGGTCGAAAGTCAAGTAATTGACTCTTTTTTTCAATTCAATAAGTGCGAACCTAAAGAATAATATAAAGATATGAAAAACAATCATATAGGGTATTTCTGGACCCTATTATTATCAGATTTAAAACGAGTATACCGGATTATGAAAATAACCTCAATAAGCCTGGTCCTATGTATATCTGCTCTGTTTGCTTCCAACACGCATTCCCAAACGGCACGAGTCAGTGTACATACCAACAAAGCACAAGCCAAAGAGATTATAGATCTTATTGAAGCTCAAACGGATTATCTGTTTGTGTATAACAACAATATAGATCTTCCTCAGGATATTTCGATGGATGTAAAGAATACGTCTGTTGCGGAGGTGTTGGCGTATGTCTTTTCCGATTCGGACATAGTGTATGCAATGGAGGGGAATAACATTCTTTTATTGAAAAAGAAAGAAATATTTGTTCAGCAACAGAATGTCAGACCGGTAAATGGTACGGTGATGGACCAGTTCGGCGAACCTGTTATCGGCGCCAATATTGTTGTAAAAGGAACTACTAATGGTGTGATTTCGGATTATAATGGGAAATTCAGTATCCAGACGGAATCCAATTCTGTCTTAATTATTTCTTATATCGGTTATATCTCTCTGGATATCCCGGTTAACTCTCAAACCAACCTCACGATCGTTCTCCGCGAAGATTCCCAGAGATTGGAGGAGGTAGTTGTTGTTGGATATGGTGTGCAGCGAAAGTCAGATCTGACAGGTTCTATTAGTTCTGTAACAGCAGAGGATATCTTAAGTCGTCCGCAGTTTAATGCATTAGAAGGGTTAAAGGGGAAAGCTGCAGGGGTGAATATTCTTAGCTCAACAGGTAACCCGTTAGGACTGGAAGGACAAGGCGCCCGAGTCATTATCCGGGGAATGAATTCAATTAACACTTCTTCTGACCCATTATATGTGGTGGATGGTGTTCAGATGGTAGACTTCCATTATTTAAATCCGAATGATATTGAGCGTATAGAGGTATTGAAGGATGCGTCTTCTACAGCTATTTATGGTGCTCGCGGCGCTAATGGTGTGATCCTAGTGACAACTAAGCGTGGTAATGCAGGAGAAGGAAGAACCACAGTTTCATATAATGGTTATGTTAGCCTGGGGACTATGGCTAAAAAAATTGACCTAATGAATGCCGCTGAGTTCCTGGAAATGGAAGACTATGCTTTTGCTACTCTTTCAAATACTCCTGCCGGGCAAAAAACATTAGATAATAGAGGGTTAACGGAGTGGGTTCCACGTCGTACCGATCCTCTGTTTTTCGATGCTAATGGAAATCCCCTTTATGATACTGATTGGCAGGATGAAGTAACCCGTACGGCTATATCTCACAATCATCAATTAAGTATACAACATCAAAGCCAGAAGTCTTCCGTTGGCGCTTTTTTAATTATGCAGATCAGGAAGGTATCATGCTGAATAACTATGCCAAACGTGTAAGCGGCAAATTGGCTTATGACACGAAACCGAACCGTTGGTTAGATATTATGACAAACTTGTTGGTCAACCATTCATGGGGGAATACAATGGAAGGTGGTGGAGCAGTACGTAATATGTGGGAAATGTCCCCGCTTATTCCGGTGAAATTTCCTGATGGAAGATGGGGCACATCTGATTATGCCACTCAATTAGATTATAATCTAGAAGGTATGGCTAATCCGGTTGAGGAATTGGAAAGAGCGGTGCGTACTCGTATTCGTACAAAAATATTTGGAAACTTGGCATTAGTCTTTCATCTTGCTGATGGATTAGATTTAAGAACACAATTTGGTGTTGACTATAATATCAGTAGCAATAGAAATTTTCTGCCTAACGATTTGCGATATATATCTTCTCCTAATGGAAGGGCAAATGTCGCATCCGGCAATCGGTTTTATTGGCAGGAAGAAACTTATCTCAGCTACAATAAAGCGTTTGCCGATCATCGTATAAATGCAACTTTAGGGATGAGTTGGTCTCAATCTAATAATTTTAATTTTGATACTGGAAATGTCTCTGGTTTTTCAACAAATGACTTCTCCTATTATAATCTTGGAGCCGGATCTACTCCGTCAGCGCCTTCGTCATCTTATTCCGATTGGGCAATTAATTCCTATTTCGGAAGAGCGAGTTATACGTATAAAGATAAATATATGACAACTTTAACGTTGCGTGTTGATGGATCTTCACGGTTTGGAAAGAATAATAAATATGGATTTTTCCCTTCAGCCGGTTTAGGTTGGACTATTTCAAATGAAGATTTCCTTAAAGATGTAACATGGCTCAGTAATTTGAAATTACATACAAGCTACGGACGTACAGGGAGTACGGAAATAGCAGAGTACAGATCACTGTCGCTTATGGCGTCGAGTACTACTCTTTTAAATGGGGGGCGTGCTTCAACTACTCAGATGAATAATATGCCCAACCCCGATTTAACATGGGAAAAGACAGATCAATTCGATATTGGAATAAACTTAGGGTTGTTTGATAACAGGCTTAACCTTGATTTGGATTTCTATCATAAGGCCACCAAGGATTTATTATTAGAACGTCCGATACCTTATGAGACCGGATTTGCAAGTGTCTATTATAATATGGGACGGGTCGATAATACAGGTGTTGATATTTTATTGTCGGGCCTAATCGTTGACACAGGTAAATTTTCTTGGGAATCAACGTTGAATATGAATTATAATATGAATGAGGTCAAGAAATTAGGAGAAAACAATGAAGACGTACGGGTTAATAATTATATATGGCATCGTGTAGGTCACGAGTTGGGTAGTTTTAACACGCTGCAAAGATTGGGTATTTGGAGTGAGAGTGAAAGAGAAGAGGCTATAAAAGCCGGAGCAGCTCCCGGAGTGAAAAAATTATCTACTGAACGTCAATTTAGCGGAAGTGGAATTCCTAAATATAATGGTAGTTTTATAAATAAAATCAACTATGGTAACTTTGATTTTACCCTTGATTTGCAGTTCGTAACAGGTGTTGAAACTTTCCAGACTTATCTTGGGGCGGCTTTAGATCGTGCAGGTGTTGCTAATGGTTTAAAACTTATGTTGACCGATGGATGGAGACCGGATAGGACAAATACGATGGTACAACAAATTCGTCATACTTCTTATGCAGGACAAAGTAGTGGAGACGATTCATACTGGATAGCAGACGGTTCATATTTGCGCGGTAGTTTAATCCAGTTAGGATACACTTTTGATAAATCGCTACTTCAAAAATATGGAATGAATAATCTTAGGCTTAATTTCAGTGTCAGCAATGCTTTCCTTATTCACTCTAAAGACTTCTATGGTTATGATCCTGAAGCTTCCGACAGTACCGGGAAGTTTCAACAAAATGTTTTCTTTTATCAATACCCAAGAGAACGTACTTTTACTTTGGGGGTAAATTTTGACTTTTAATTAATAATGCAGATTAAAATGGAAAAGACAAGATATTATTTGGCGATAGGTGTTTTCTTATTAGTTCTTGCTTCATGTAACGATTTTTTGCAAGAAAACCCTAAGAGTTCTATAACACAAGATAAGTTCTTTACTTCAAGTTCTGATGCCTATTCTGCAGTAAATGTTTTATATAGAAAAGGTTTTATGGCTGCGATGAACTCCGGTTCATATACTGGCTGCGCATTAATGTATTCAACAGGTTATCGTACAGGACTAATCGATAATCCAGTAGGTAGAGGTAATAATATGTTTATCACCAGAATGCAGCAACTGAATGTCGATTCAATTACTGACGGGAGTACCATGCAGGGGCTCTGGTCAAATCCTTATGAAGTAATTGTTCGAAATGCCAATTATGCTATAGAAAATTTGAGTAAAGAAGAGAATTGTCCGGGATTAACTGAAGTTGAACGTAAGCAGTTATTAGGAGAAGCACATTTTTTCAGAGCATTGAATTATTTTTATTTAGTGCGAATTTTCGGACCTGTTCCTATTATTCTGAATCACTATGTCTCTCTTGAAGATTTATACGTTAAGCGTTCATCTGAAAAGTTAGTTTATAAACAAATTATGGCAGATTTAGATATTGCATTGGCAGCTGGTTTACCGGATAAGCCTATGCCTGAAAATGGTTTTAGGATTTCACGTGCAAGCGTTCTGGCCTTAGCAGCTGATATATGTATGAATATGGCAGGTTTTCCTGTCTTGGATGAGTCTAAATATGCCCTTGCTGCCAAATATTCTAAAGAGCTCATAAATAATTCTGCTTATGCGTTGATTCAGCACGGGAATGGCTTTGATGCGGGTGATGTTTCTACTTGGAATAAAAGCGCATATAATACATTACGAACATCCGATAATCAAAAAGAATACCTATTTGTGAAGGAGTATGATGCAACCATTTCGAATGCGAATGAACAACCAACATGGTGTTTGCCTTTTGAAGCAGTTACATGGAATGTATTTAAATATCCTGTTTATATCAATGCGTGGCATCCGGATCCTATATTGCATGCTGCTTATGATGAGAACGATGACTTACGTTTTCAGGAAAAACAATATTTCCATAGTAGTTATACAGAGGCCAATGGAACGATACACACGTTTGATTCCAAATATGCTTATTTCTGGTGGGAAGAAGAGGCATTGTTATCAACGCAACGTGCTCAAAAGGATATTTGTGTTTATCGTTTGGGTGAAATGTACCTAACTGCTGCCGAAGCTATTGTGAGATCAGGAAATGCAGTCACCGATGAAGCTGCGGGTTATTTAGCTACTATAAAAGCTCGTGCTTCCTTAAATAAAGACTATAATACAATCTTTAATGAAGTGAAAGCTATAACTGATCCCGAAGCCTTTGTAGAGGAAGTGTTGGCTGAAAAAATTCGCGAAACTCTTTTTGAATTTAAGCTTTGGACTGATATAGCGCGTACTCGTAAATATCCTGCTATTGTTAATGGTAAATTTGGATTTGTTCCTTTAATTGGAGCAACAAATCCGTTTGGTTCTACTTATACGGTAAATAATTTATATTTTCCTTTGGGCGAACCTGTAGCGCAGCGTAATCCACTGTTAGCAGAATCTCCATTGACAGAATAAATGAATTGAGGATGTGTCAATAGTGTAGGTATTCTTTGAGTTAGTTACAATTTATAACTCACTCAAAGAACTATTGAACTTTTGACACACCCTCTAATGTAGGAAATTATCTTGTCATCATGTAAAGCATATTCGCTTTATGTCTTAGACTATAATTAATAAAATAACATCAATTATGATCAAAAAAAGAATAACAAAGATCAGAAGTATGTCAATATTGCTTTTGATAGCCTTGTATGTTTCATCTGCATGTTATGCCGTTGATAATAAATCACAAAGCGACATGCTTTTATGGTATAACGTCAAACCGAGTACGGTCAGAGGGGTAACAGCACCTCAGCCTCTTCCCGTAGGAAACGGTTTAATAGGCGCTCTGGTATATGGCAGTGTAAGTGAAGACAGAATTGCATTAAACGAAACGAGTTTTTGGTCAGGTGCACCGCATGATTATAACGATCCCAATGCCGGAAATTATTATAAGCCGATACAGGATTTGTTAGTTGCGGGTAAATTCATAGAAGCGGAAAAGATGACTGATGAACATTTCTACGGAAAGCCACTTGGACAGGCTGCTTATCAACCGCTTGGCAATATGAATTTTATTCATTACGGGATTGATGACGATAAAACGACCAATTACTACCGTGATCTGGATATGCTTAACGGCATTACATCGGTTTCATTTACCGATAACGGCGTAAATTACAAACGTGAAGTGTTTGTTTCTTATCCCGATAGGGTATTAGTGATGCAGCTTACTGCCGATAAGCCCGGAAAAATATCCTTTGATGTTTCTTTAGATAGCCATTTTACCGATAAAATAACAACCGAAAATGGCAAGCTGACGCTCGATGGTACATGGGAAAACACTATACCTGACTATTGGCTTATGGGCAATATTGCAGAAAAAGGTATGACGTTTCAAACGGTATTACAAGCAAAAAACGATGGCGGTCAATCGGGTGTTTACAAAGACCGGCTGACTATTCGTAATGCCAATTCGGTTGTTCTCATATTGACAGCCAACACAAGCCACATCAATTATAAAGATATAAGCGGTAATCCGGCTGCACGTAATCAGCCAATCATGGCCGATGCTGCCAATAAAGACTATGCTACACTTCGTTCGCGTCACGTGACCGACTTCAGTTCTTTAATGGGAAGAGTCAATATTCAGGTAGGTGATAAGTTAAAAAACGAAAAAACCATTACCCAAAGAATAGACGCCGTGAATAATGGCGAGCTTGATCCTAATTTAGAGATGCTTTGTTTCCAATGGGGGCGTTATATGCTTGTATCCAGTAGTCGTGACGGCGGACAAACTTCTACGCTGCAAGCCATCTGGAACGAACGGTTGACTCCGCCCTGGGGCAGTAAATATACTATCAACATCAATATTCAAATGAATTATTGGCCTGCAGAGGTAACTAATTTAAGTGAATGTCACATACCCATGATTGATATGGTGAAAGACCTGGCTGAAAACGGAGTAAAAACCGCTCAGATATATTATCCCGGATCTAAAGGATGGGTAACTCATCACAATGTAGACTTGTGGCGGGGCACGGCACCTGTGGATATGGCGCGTTATGGTATGTGGCCTGTTGGTGGCGCCTGGTTATGCCAGCATCTGTGGGAACATTATGCATTTAGTAATGGTGACAAAGAACTCTTGAAAGATATTTATCCTATACTGAAGGGATCAGCAGAGTTTCTGTCGAGCATTTTAGTCAAACATCATAAATACGGATATTTAGTAACGCCCATATCCATGTCACCCGAACACGGATATTATTTCGACAACAGCAATACGCTGGCATTTCTGACACAAGGACCCACGATGGATATAGGTATTATGCATGAGCTGTTTACACATGTTATTGAAGCGAGTAAAGTTCTGAATGTTGATGCTTCATTACGCAAACAATTGGAAGGTATTCTTCCCAAGTTACCTCCTTATAAAGTGAACCAACTTGGCTATGTACAGGAATGGGTAGAAGACTGGTCTCCTCAACGCGGCGGCCATGATGTATCACCCTATTTCCCTTTTTATCCCGGCAAAAGCGTTCTACTTCACAGAGAAAGCGATAGAGAGATTGTTAATGCATACCAATATTGGCTTGAATCTCGTGGTCTGCGTGGTGGTGGTTTCCCTGGTGCCTGGAATATTTGCATGTGGGCGAGGATGGAACGAGGCGATCGTACCGGTGCGCTGATACAGTCAGCTGTTGCTGCCAGTGCAGGATCTATACTCCGGCAGGGAACAGGCGCCCAAGTGGATGGGCCGTTTGGATTCACAGCCGGTGTTGCCGAATCGCTGATACAAAGTCATGCCGGAGAGATCAGTTTACTCCCCGCATTACCTTCAGGTTGGTCTATTATAGGAGAGGTTACGGGTTTACGTGCAAGAGGTGGTTATGAAGTGAATATGAAATGGGAAAAAGGTAAACTGAAATCTGCTGAAATCAGTCATCCTGAAGGTGGTGTTTGTCATGTTCGTTACAATGGTAAAGTTATAAAAGCGAATATTTCTAAAGGAAGCCCATTTATTATCAATGAATGATGTGGGATAGGTGGTCTTTGTGTCTCTGTTTTATAATAAATAGTTAGTAAATGAAAATTAAAAAATATCAATTAGCCGTGTTGTTTTTATATGTCGTTTTTTTTAACCATATAGTGGCACAGTCTAATTCAAAGGAATATATAGATGCTGAATTTGCCAAAGAAAAAACTTTAAAAGAAATGGCAAAGACAACAACAACCAAATCGGTATTGAACCCTTCGCAGCCAAGCCGATCCGTCAGTACGAGTTCTTTAACCACAAGATCAGCATTGTGGGGACCTGCCGATAATATTACAATAAGTATGATAAAAACGGATGTTTTTGACCGCCGTTATATTGATAAGGATCATTATACCATGGCTTCCGTTATTGAAGGTGCATACTCTGAAAACAACAAAGACCTGAATGATATGCCGATGGCAGGAATGACTCGTCCCTCTTTTTCTTTTTTAGACAAACGAGGAGGACGATATAATAGCGGTCTTTGGAGTGAAATATATCCCTTTCCATGCCAAAAACCGGTCGGGCAGGTTATTATTAAATCAGTAGACTTCAGAGGTGCTAATCAGCCGGAAACAACGGAGCATTTAAGTAATGGTGAGATTACTATAAATTTAGTAAATGATAATAAGAAGTTGAATTTAGGTTACCTTCTCTCCATGGAGAAAAATGTAACTGCTGTTGATCTTGATTTTGAAAATTTGGAGAATAACATTGTTTTACGTTTGTACAGGAATCTTGATCAGGGGCATCGCCGGTATATGGAAGAGGACGATACTTATAAGAAATTTGTAGTTTTTCAACCTGCGGATATAAACAAACCGGTTGAATATTATGATATTGAAGCAGATAAAGGTAAAAACGATCTTTTTGAACCTCCCACTTATGGTACCGATGGCCGTTTCTTTTGGGTACATCAGGTTTTTCCTGCTGAAGAGACATTCCCTCAGGGGTTTCGTTATGTTTTGATGGCAATGGTCTCTAATACTGATTGTAATTATACAGAACACGAACTGCAGAAGGATTTAGGTACAAAACCATATATTCCGCGTGATAATCAGGGTTATTTAATGGTCCCAAACATAAGGACAATGACACACCCTGAAATCACAGAATTACAAGCTCTTAATTATACTTATACGGCAAATGCTCCCGGTGTGGCTGTTGATGCAACGCTAAAACTTCCCTCAAAGGGTAAAGGTAAGGCAAGACTTTATTTTGCTGTTGTTACGGTAAATGATACTCCTGATTACATGGAGAAAGCCCAACAGCTTTTGTTAGAAGCAGAAAAAAAAGGTTATGAAGGCTTAGTTGCTGAGAATAAACTATGGTATGATAAACTTTATGATAAACGCGAAAATGGGCGCATATTGATTGGCAAAACCGAAGAAGAAAAAAAGAGTATTGCCGATAGTTATGTTAGAGAAGTTTATCGCAGTTGGACAACGGGACACATGGGACAATGTTTCCCTGATCCAAGAAAATATGAAGGAAGTGCAAGCTATGCCTCTTTCGATTTGGATATCCAAAGTTGGCATACTTTACCATGTTACAATGAGTTGTTTACTGAAGGACGCTTTTTCATGCGCAATCAGTATGAACCCAAAATACAATGGCCATGGCTTGTTTTACATTGGCATGATACATTTAAGGAAAAGGCTCGTTTAAGATTTGGTTTACCAGGTATGACAATGCCTCATGGTTATTTGCCACCAGCAGCTCAAAGTCCCTGGTATGCAGAAAATGCTGTATTGGAATTTACTATGGAAGTTCCCGGTCAGGT
The DNA here is from genome assembly GCA_031264865.1 of Tannerellaceae bacterium. Classification (GTDB taxonomy): domain Bacteria; phylum Bacteroidota; class Bacteroidia; order Bacteroidales; family Tannerellaceae; genus DFXE01. The sequence goes on from JAISDJ010000280.1 coordinate 11,749, forward strand.
AATGAAAGTGGTATGGAATTTCTGGGATTATACGGGTGATGAAAATTTTTTAAAAGAAACATGTTATCCCCTTTTGAAGGATTTGGCAATTTTTTATGAAGCATTTGCACGTCGCGGCTGGGATGGGGAGGTATTTAATCTTGAACCTACTGTACAAACAGAAAGCTATGGTATTTCTTACCAAATGAAGTTTACTCGAAATGATACGGGTACCTTAGCATTGTTTCGTAAAATATTAAATTGTGCTGCTGAGGCTGCTGAATATTTGAATGTAGATTCTGATCTTATACCGGGATGGAAAGAGGTTGCCGACAACCTGGCGCCTTATCCATTATACCGTGTTGAATTAGGCGAGATTATCGGGGCTAATTCCGGAGCTTTTCCGCGTTATGGGCGTGGGGATCATGGAATGAGTAGTGGCTTTTATCCGGTTACTTTGGGAGATGAAATTAATTTGGACAGCCCGGAAGAACAAAAAGAACTTATATCTCGTTCGGCCGATGTTATTGGTCATGGAAACAGTACGAATGCTTATGTTCTTGTGGGTAAAGCAAAAGACGATGTGCCGCGTAGCTATGCTTATGGTGCACGAAAAATAGAAAATCACCAAACACTTTATAGTCAAATTTCATCAGTGCCGGAACGTTTGATGAATAGTCGTTCCGGACGTATTCACCTTTTCCCGGTAGTTCCTGATTGGACTGTAAGCTGCTTTCGTGGTTTTCTTGCACGTGGAGGTTTTGAAGTCAGTGCAGCAAAAGATGAAAATGGAATAAAGGCTGTGACTGTTAAAGCAAGACGTAGTATCCCGTTACAATTGATGAATCCCTGGATAGGTGAAAAACCTAAAGTAATAGATATGACAAATGGAAAAACGGTAATATATAAAATGGATACTTCAAATGGTGAATGTATAGTTTTTGATGCTCAGGCAGATCATACATATAGTTTTGATTTGTAAATAAAACACGGATTAAGATATAAATATCCTATTGTACTGTCTTGAATATTTGACTGTTGGTTCGAATATTGGCAGGGGATTTTACACAATATTAATGTTAAATATTAAAATATGGGAAAGCTGAATTTAATTATTTTGTTTTGTCTCTCAATTCTTGGTTGTAATATGAATACAACTACAGAAAATGGTAATGAAATATTTTCAAAAGAGTCAAAATACTATTTTGATGGCTCTATTTCAAGAGATGTATTAGAGCGTTATTTGGATAGATCTGTAACAGCAGGTTATTTCCTTGTTGCCGGAACTCCCGAACGTTATGAATTCCCTTATCGTGTTGATGATATTAGAATGTTAAGAAATATCGGGGCTAAATTTATCGGACGTTCGATGTATCGCTGGAGTGAAGAAAGTAAATTAGGCGATCCGGCTTTCATCTTATATGCGAAAAATCTTATTGAACTAATGCATAGGTACGATCCGGAAATTATTTTTCAGGGATGTATATTTGAAAGTGTTAGTGATGATGTCAATAATCTGGAAATTCCGGCTTGGGTATTCGAAGTATTTAAACTTCCTGTTGAAAAGCGTAATTTCAATGCAGCAGCGATGGTAAATCGTACGGTAGATGGAAAAATAATGGGAGGGCGTTGTCCAATGGTGAATAATTTGGAGACGAAACTGTGGTTTTATTATCTTGGAAAAACATATATTGATATAGGTATTGAAGCTCTTCACATGGGACAAGTGGAACATATCGGACGGGACGACCCTGAAAAGAATAACTATAAAGAAGTAATTGACATGATCAGGGCTTATGCAAAAGACAATGCGCGCCGTCACTATGTGCTTCTTGATGGTCATACTCCAAACCATGGATTTATCAAAGACGGGGTAAGTTTACTTGACTTTAACTCATTTCCTTTGAGAATAAAAGAAGTTGAAGGCAGTACTACTTTGGAAGGAAAGCTCGAAGTTGGAAATAGTGATGGACTTTACCAAAAAAGTCTTGGCGCTATTTCCCCAAGCGGATGGAAAGCCGAAAGTATGCCTTATTTGGTCGAATTTGACAACTTTGGAGTTCGAAGAAATCCTTCTCTTGGAGTTTCTGCTAATGACCATTTCATCTGGGGTTATGATGATATATCCTGGTTTGCCACTCGTCCCGAAGAAGAACGTAATAAATGGTTGTGGTATGCATTTGACTGGCTTAGGGAAACAGATCCCAACGGTCATTTACAAATGTGTGTGACAAGGATGATTTCCGGTCCTACTGCTCCTGAAACTCTTCGATCATATTTTGCGAATACAAAAAGTATAGCATGCCCTGTTGGCTATTCTCAGGAAGAAACAATAAAAGAAATCTGGAATACCAGGCTTAAACATTAATTAAAATACCATTGAAAAGTGAAGAAAAAAATGTATAGTTTTTTATTGAAACTTGTGCTTATATTACCTGCATTGTTTTTTTGTAGCCATATAAGTGGAGTTGAAAAGAAACCTGATTTATCAAAGGAATCGCTTTATTATTTTGATGGTTCGATATCCAGGGATGTATTAGAAAGGTATCTTTATCGTTCAGTTACGGCTGGCAACTATTTAGTACCGGGCGATGCAGGACCATATAAATTCCCATATCGTTGGGATGATGAAAGAATGTTGAAAAATATCGGGGCAAAATTTATTGGCCGGGCAATATATAGATGGGGGAATGAAAGTGACTTCGATGATCCGACATTTTTCACATACGCAAAAGAACATATTGACAGGCTACATGAATTCGATCCTGAAATTATATTTCAAGGTTGTTTGTTTGAATTTGTTAGTCAGGATGTCAATAATTTGAAAATTCCTTCCTGGGTTTTTGAAGCATATAATCTTCCGGTAGAAAACCGTACTTTCCGTGTGAAGGATATGATAAAACGAACCAATGCCGAAGATCAGACGCTTATGCGTAGTGGAAACGGGGGTATTCCTATGATTAATAATCCTGAAACGCAGTTGTATTTTTATTTCCTTGCCAAATCATTTATCGATATAGGATGTGAAGCCTTTCATTTGGGACAAGTTGAATTAATAGGGAGAGATGATCCCGGCAAGGTACATTACGCTGCTTTTTTACAAAAAATCCGTGATTATGCTAGAGTGATTGCTCGTCGTCATTACATCCTATTAGACGGCCATACGCCAAAACATGGTTTCATTAAAGATGATATAAGCCTTTTGGATTTTAATTCATTTCCTTTGATAATCAAGGAGGTTCCCGGAAAGCCAATGGAAGGAAAACTCGAAGTCGGAAACAGTGATGGTATATTCCAAAAGAGTTTGGGTGCGATTTCTCCAAGCGGATGGAAAGCTGAGAGTATGCCCTATCTTGTTGAGTTTGACAATTTTGGAGTAAGACGAGAACCGGTATTGGGAGTTCCTAACGATGATATATACTGCTGGGGATATGATGATATTACATGGTTTGCTGTTCAACCGGCAGAATACCGAAATCAATGGCTTTGGTATGCATTCGATTGGGTTAAGGAGACCGATCCCAATGGTCATTTGCAGATGTGTGTGATTAGAATGATTTATGGGCCTACTGCAAATGAGATCTTAGGGTCATATTTTGCAAATACAAGAAGTTTGTCGTGTCCTGTTGGCTTTTCACAGGAAGAGACAATAAAAGAGATCCGGAATACAAGACTGAAATAATATACCATTGTGTAAATACTGATGTGTTTAATTAATGAAAGTGATATGAATAAGTTGTTATTGATTTGTGGTTGTTTTCTATTATTGATTTGTGGTTGTGGCGATAAGACACAATACAAGTTTCAGAATCCTGATTTACCTATTGATGAGCGGGTTGAGGACTTGGTGAGCCTTTTAACTGTAGAAGAAAAAATTTCTCAGATGATAAACAATGCACCTGCAATTGAACGATTGGGAATTCCTGCCTACAATTGGTGGAATGAAGCATTGCACGGCATAGCGCGCAGTCCTTATCCCGTTACATCATTTCCTCAAGCTATGGGTATGGCCGCAACATGGAACAGCGAGGCCGTATATATGATGGCTGATCAAACATCAACCGAAGGACGTGCCATTTTCCATGATTCTTCAAGAAAAGGTAAAACCGGAATTTTTCTTGGTTTGACCTATTGGAGTCCTAATATTAATATATTCAGGGACCCCAGATGGGGACGCGGCCAGGAAACATACGGGGAAGATCCCTATCTGACAGGCATTATAGGCTCATCTTTTGTAAGAGGTTTACAAGGGAACGATCCCAACTATCTTAAATCATCTGCCTGTGCTAAACATTATGCTGTACACAGCGGACCGGAATGGAACAGGCATACCTACAATGCAGAAGTCAGCAATTTTGATCTGTGGGACACTTATCTTCCGGCTTTCGAGAAATTGATAGTAGATGCCGGAGCTACAGGGGTGATGTGTGCCTATAATGCATTTTACGGTCAACCTTGTTGCGGTAGTGATGTCCTGATGATGGACATATTAAAGAATCAATGGGGATTTGATGGTTATGTAACATCTGATTGTGGAGGTATCTATGACTTTTTCCGTACGCATAAGACACACCCGGATGCAATGTCAGCTGTGGCCGATGCGGTACTTCACGGAACAGATTGCGAATGTGGGGATGGAGCTTATTTGGCATTGATAGATGCTTTAGCCAATGGATTAATAACAGAAGAAGAAATCGACGTTTCTTTGAAGCATTTATTCAATATAAGATTCAGATTAGGAATGTTCGACCCTAATGACAGGGTTCCTTATTCAAAAATACCTGTTACTGTATTGGAATCACCCGCTCATAAGGCACATGCATTGAAGATGGCACAGGAATCGATAGTATTGTTGAAAAATGATAATATCTTGCCATTGAATAAGAAAAACATAAAAAAGATTGCAGTACTAGGTCCCAATGCGGACAGTGAGAGTGTTCTTCTTGCTAATTATTACGGAAAGCCAACCGAAGTAACAACCATATTGGAGGGTATCAAAGCAAAAGTAGGTAATGAAGTTGAAGTCATTTATGATAAGGGAGTCAATTTGACCGATGATTATGTATTTGTTTCCTCCTATAAAGACGAATTATTTACTTATAAAGGTTCACAAGGTTTCATGGCTTCCTACTTTCAGAATACCAATCGGGGAGGAGATCCGGGGTTAACAAGAATCGAGAAAAAAGTAGACTATAATTGGGGTGATGGAGAAGATATTGGTAATGACATTATTACTCGAAGAATGTCGGCATCATGGACAACCGTTTTTACTCCTGTTGAGAGTGGAGAAGTTTGTTTTGAACTCAAAGCGGACGATTTTGCAGAACTATACATCGATGGAGTAAAGCAGGAAAAAGTAGGACTCATAGATTCTTATTATCCATTGAAATCAGAAAAAGGGAAAAGTTATAAATTAGATATTTATTATCGCCAAAATGCTGATAATGGCGAGATTTTCTTTGATCTGGGAACATTAAAAAGGGCTAATATCAAAAGTGTAGCCTCTTCGGTTAAAGATGCCGATGTAATTATTTTTGCGGGAGGAATATCTTCAAGGGTTGAAGGTGAAGAAATGGGAGTTGTGATTGATGGATTCAAACAAGGCGACCGCACCTCAATCGATTTACCTGCTATCCAGAAAGATTTATTAAAGGAATTAAAAGCAACCGGAAAACCGGTAGTCTTTGTATTAATGACAGGAAGTGCTATCGGATTGGAGTGGGAATCAAAGAATATACCTGCAATAATAAATGTATGGTATGGCGGACAAGCAGCAGGAGAAGCAGTAGCTGATGTTTTGTTTGGAGATTATAATCCTGCAGGACGACTTCCTGTAACATTCTATCGCAGTGTTGATGATTTGCCTGATTTTGAGGATTATAGTATGACAAACCGTACTTATCGTTATTTCAGGGGGAATGCTGTCTATCCCTTTGGCTATGGTTTGAGTTATACAACCTTTAGCTATGAAAATCTAAATGTAATACCAAATACTACAGATGGATCATTAAGAGCTACTGTAAGCCTGACAAATACCGGGAAATATGACGGAGATGAGGTTGTTCAGGTTTATTTGTCCAATAAAAGGGATTTTACAACACCTATTCGCGCTTTGAAGGGATTTCAACGGCTTCATTTGAAGGCTGGTGAAACAAAAACGGTAGAGTTTACATTGACAAAAAAAGAGCTCTCGGTCGTAAATGTATCGGGTGAATTAGTTCCAATGGAAGGAGAGGTTGAAATATCCATAGGTGGAGGACAACCCTCAGAAATGCTGTTAGCAAATAAACAGGCTATCCAGGGGAAAGTGAATAATTTTTAATTAGAGAAATATTGATTATACCATATTATTAAAACAAAAAAGCTTATGAAATCAAAAATTGGAAGAAGAGATTTTCTTCAAAGAGGCACATTGGCCGCAGCAGCATTTACTATTGCTCCAAGTGCCATTTTAGGGAAAAGTCATGGGTATACAGTTCCATCCGATAGGCTGAATATCGCTTGTGTAGGTATTGGTGGACAAGGGAATTCTAACCTTAAGGCTATTGAACGTGCAGGAACAGAAAATATCGTAGCATTATGTGATGTTGACTGGAATTATGCGAAACTTGTATTTGACCGGCATAAAACAGCAAAAAAATACTGGGATTTCCGTAAAATGTATGATGAAATAAATAAGGATATTGATGCTGTAATAGTAGCAACAGCAGATCATACGCATGCTGTAATTGCGGCTAATGCAATGGAATTAGGTAAACATGTGTTTGTTCAAAAACCATTGACACATTCGGTTTATGAATCACGCTTATTGACAAAGCTTGCTGCAAAAAATAAGGTCGCAACACAAATGGGTAATCAGGGAGCATCAAACGAGGGCGTAAGTCTTGCTTGCGAATGGATATGGAATGGTGAAATAGGTGAAGTTACAAAAGTAGAATGTGCTACGGATCGTCCTATTTGGCCACAAGGCTTGAATACTCCTGAAAAAGTAGATAAAATACCTTCGACATTAAATTGGGATTTATTTACAGGTCCCGCTAAATTGTATCCATATAATGGTATATATCATCCTTGGAACTGGCGTGGATGGTGGCCTTATGGAACAGGAGCTCTCGGAGATATGGCTTGTCATATTATGCACCCGGCATTCAAAGCCCTGAAGTTAGGCTATCCTACAAAAGCTGTTGGCTCATCCAGCTTATTACTCAATCATTGCGCTCCTCAGGCACAACATGTTAGATTGACTTTCCCAGCCCGCGAAAATATGCCTAAAGTAGCAATGCCTGAAGTTGAAGTCCATTGGTATGATGGAGGTATGATGCCTGATCGCCCTGCAGGATTTCCTCAAGGTAGAGAATTGATGGGATTTGGTGGCGGATTAGTGATTTTCCACGGAACAAAAGACACATTACTTTGCGGATGTTATGGTCGTGGACCTTGGTTACTTTCTGGCCGTATTCCCGAAGTTCCACAAACTTTGCGGAGAATTACAGGAGGGCATGAAATGGATTGGATTCGTGCATGTAAAGAAAGTCTTGAAAACCGCGTGAAATCTGCTTCGGACTTTAGCGAAGCTGGCCCTTTTAACGAAATGGTGGTTATGGGAGTATTAGCTGTCCGGCTAAAAGATTTGCACAAAGAATTATATTGGGATGGCGAAAATATGAAATTCACAAATATAGGTGCAGATGAAACAATTAAAACTGTTATAAAAGATGGATTTACCATTAGAGATGGACATCCTACATTTGATAAAGATTGGACTGAACCGGTAAATGCACAGGCCTTTGCTGCCGAACTTATCAATCATAAATATCGTGATGGATGGTCATTGCCTGCAATGCCGGGATAATCACGAGGGTTATATTTAATTCAGAATCAATATGAAATTATCAATTCTTACTCATTTATTATTGGGTATACTCTTACTCATTAGTTGTGAAGTGCAACAAAGAGAGGAGAAATCTCCTGTTGACTATGTGAATACCTACATAGGGAGCATCGGGCAGATGTTGTCGTCTACTGCACCTACAGTATCTATGCCGTATGGAATGGTGCGTATCTCTCCCAATACTACCCCTGGGATTAATGATCGCTATCTGGCAGATAAAATTTATGGATTTCCTGCCGGAGGAGTGTCGTTAATGCCAATGAACGGAGCGGCTGATACGATCCCCGACAGCTATGCTTCGATGTATGACCATGATCTCGAAACAGCCACTCCATATTATTATTCGACACTTCTGGAGAAATACGATATACAGGTAGAGTATACGGTAACTTCACATGCCGTTTATTATCGGCTCACATTCCCCAAAGATATACCTGCTTATATACTGTTTAGTGTGCCCCAAAATACTAAAATAGATCCTGATAACAATGTTGTCATGAGCGGAGGTGGCAGAGATTCCAGAAATAGAGGTGAATTTTTCTATGCCGAATTTTCAAAATCTGTTTCTTCGTTTAAAACTTTGGCAGTCCTGCAATCTGTTCAAGGTAACATAAGGGGTGGAAATAACCAGAGGATAATGGCCAACTTCACCCCGGATCAGAATGGACAGATAGAAGTACGTGTGGGTTTGTCCGGTATTAGTTTAGAGCAGGCACAACAGAATCTGCAAGATGAAATACCGGAGTGGAATTTTGATAAAACTCAGGAACAGGGTCGTGCCATCTGGAACGACGCACTGAGTTATATAGAAATAAAAGGAGGAACCGAAGAGCAACGTACCATTTTCTACACTTCTCTTTATCGTGTATATATTAGTGTTATGAATACTGTCGAAGGAGATAAATATTACGGATCATTCGATCAAAAGGTACACGATGCCAACGGCCGTGGTTTTTATCCTATTGGGGCCGGATCTGCAATGTGGGGGAATTATCGCTCATTGGAGCCCTTACATTTGCTTCTAGACCCTCAACAACAAGTTGATCTTATCCGTTCCTTTATTACTCTGTATGAAACCACCGGGACCATGTCGGCAATCAACCGGGGACTCAGTGGGTATCATATAATCGGCGTGGCTTTGGACGTTTATATGAAAGGTTATCGCGATTTCGATGTCGAGAAAGCTTATGAAGGATTTAAAAAATTATTAACGGAAGATACATTTCTTCCATGGACAAATAGGGTACCACAAACATCACTGGACCGTTTTCATATTGAAAACGGGTATTTCCCGGCATTAAAGAAAGGTGAAAAAGAAACCGTACAAGGTGTTCATTCCTGGGAAAGACGTCAGGCTGTGGCGGTAACTCTCGAAGCAGCCTATGATTACTGGTGCATGGCCGAATGGGCAAGAACACTAAATAAGAAAGAGGATTTCGAATACTTCAAGAAACGGGCTCATAATTATGAAAATGTATTTGATAAACGTGTTGGCTTCATGGCACCTAAGTCAGCGGATGGCGAATGGGTATTGGATGAAAAAGAATACAGTCCTGTTTGGAGTGGAGGTCAGGGTGGTCGTGAATATTACACTGAGATGAATGGATGGATTTACACTTTTCACGTTCAGCAAGATGTAGCCGGTCTGATAAATCTGATAGGCGGAAGAGAAAAGTTTATCGATAAGATGAACGCTTTGTTTCAGGCTCATATAGAGGATTTTAACCCTCCCGAACCATTTAGAGGATCAGGCAAGTATTTATTTTATGCCCTGATGCCCGACCAGACAGGACTTATCGGTCAGTATTCCCAAGGCAATGAACCTTCTTTTCATATTCCCTATTTCTACAACTATGCAGGGCAACCATGGATGACGCAACGCCGTTTGCGGGATATAATGAAAGTTTGGTTTAATGCAGGACCTCTCGGTTACTGCGGAGATGAAGATTACGGAGAAATGTCGTCTTGGTATGTGTTGAGTGCTATGGGTTTTTTCCCTGTCTGTCCGGGTCGTCCTGTTTATGATATTGGAAGTCCGATTTTTGATGAAGTCCGATTGAAAATGGAAAGCGGGAAGACTTTTACGATCACAGCAAAAAACGTTTCGGCAGTGAACAAATATATCCAATCGGCAATGCTCAATGACAAAGCTTTAAATAAGCCATGGTTTGAACATAAAGATATTGTAGAAGGCGGCACATTAGTTTTTGAAATGGGATCGCGTCCTAATAAAGAATGGGGAAGTTCACCAGAGGCGGTTCCGCCTTCGTCTGATTTTTGATTTAGGATAATATTTTTTTGATTAATGTTTAATTTATTCTTATTTAAATGGAAATGGAAATGGAAAATAGACGTAATTTTATAAAGAAAGTTTCGATGCTTGCTGCCGGAGGTTTAGCCGTAGGGAATCTTTCTGCTGTATCAAGCACCAATATTCAAGCAAAAGCTAAGAAAATTGTTGGTTTACAAATCTACTCTGTAATGCGTGAACTGAATGTCGACGTTCCAGCAGGAATGAAAAAATTGGCACAAATCGGATACCGCAATTTAGAATTAGCTGGTTATGATAATGGTAAAATAGCAGATATTCCGGTTTCGGAGTATAGAAGGATTGTTGAAGATGCAGGATTGAAAATTACAGGTTCACATGTCAACTTAGTAGATGAGCTCGGGGTTTCGAAATATACGAAAGAGAACATGCCTGTTATTCTTGATTTTTGGAAAAAAGTAACAGAAGATCATGTGAAATTAGGTATTCGTTCATTAGTGCAACCTTCTATGCCTCCAATGGAAACCCATGATGATGTAAAAATAGTCTGTGAAGTATTTAACAAGATTGGTGAAATTACAAAAAGTGCAGGATTTAGATGGGGATATCACAATCATAGTGGCGAATTTAAACGTATTGTTTCCGAAGAACAAAGACATGCTGCCTCACAAGGTGGAAGGCGTGGTCCACAAGGTGATGTCATTTATGCTTTAATGCTTAACAATACGGATCCTTCTCTTGTTTTTTTTGAGATGGATGTATATTGGACGGTTATGGGGCAAGCTGATCCGGTAGAATATCTTAATAAATATTCTGATAGATTTCCTATTTTACATATAAAAGACCGACTTGTGTTAGGGGAATCCGGAATGATGAACTTTGATAAGATTTTCAGAACCGCTTATTCACATGGCCTTGATGATTATTTTGTAGAACTGGAAGGCATTCGTCCAGATTCTGGTATGACCCAGTTTGAAGGGGTGAAAAGGTGTTTAGATTATTTAATTAATGCGCCTTTTGTTAAGTAATAACTATTGACCAGCTAATCTGAAAAATAGCCGGTCAATTTATTTTCAGACAGATAACGGTGAGCAAGGTCTTTGGATAAGAAACCCGAAAGGTTTGACAAAGAGTTATTTGAAGTGGCGAAAAATGAAGCGA
>JAISDJ010000286.1 GCA_031264865.1 Tannerellaceae bacterium
GTAATCGGGGTGAGATTGTTGCCATCCCAGCCGCTGTGCGCGTGGTCACGCATGACGGGTCCCCAGCCGTTGCTGGAACTTATCCACGCCATATCGCTGACGTACACCGTCTCGCCGACCTGCGTTTCGCCCACCGTTTTGGGACCGTCCCAATATTCGCCGCAATAGCGGAAGGGATTGAGGGCGCCTATCGAAACCCGCTGATTTCCGTACGCGTCGTATGTGTATTCCTCGATTGTTTCGCCGCTCGCGTTGGTAAGCTTTTCCACGTCGCCGTGCGGATTATGATGATAATACAGCTTGTCCTCGCCATTATCCATCGAAATCAAGCGCACCCCGCGGACGTATGCCGTTGTAACCCCGTTCGTCACCTCCGCGACTATGTTCGCCCCGTCGTAGATAAATTGCGTCGTAGTGCCGGTTTCGACGTCGGTCTTGCTCTGCATCAGCCCGTTGCCGTCGTATTCGTAGGTTATCTTCTCTATCGATGCCTCTTTTATCTCCGTTAGCCTGTTCAGTATATCATACGTGTATCCCGTTGTCAACCCGTCGTGCCCTCCTAAAATTTAGGCTTAATGCAAGTAAACTGCCTGTATAACGTCGTTTTTATCTAAAGAAAACGCAATGTCGCCATTCCCATAACTATAAACTAATGCATCTGCGATTAAAGTACCATCAGGAGCGCCCAATAATTCTAATGCCCGTTCTTTTTCTGTGCCAATTATTGCCTTGGATTTTAAGTCTTCAAGCATAATATATCTTTCGTTTGTGTATTTACTCCAACGCTCCGGTGTGAACTCTCGAAATTGTGCTGCTGTTACAAAGAAAGAACTGACAGCCAAAATCGAGAAAATAACAGCAATTAACACTGACAAAACTGCTATTTTTATTTCTCCTTTTAGAAATTTCCGCAACAACAAAGGCGAGAAAATCGCAGTTATAGATATTATAATCCCAAAATATACGCTCCAGCTACCCCAAAAGTCACCAAACACATTAAATGCTCCATTCACGTTAGCTATGATGGCAATCTTTATTATACATCCCCACAAGAATACAAAAATGATGTATATTGCTGCAACTAAAATCACTTGCCAAATGAATTTGTTCATGTCAGCTACCCCTTCAAATCACTCACACGCGCAGTGATGGCGTTAAAGTTCCGTCATTGTTGATAAGTTTAAAACTGTATTTTTTAATTTTTTTGGGCCAAGTATCTTCTCCATAGGTATATCCTTCTAATGTGTCAATAACTCCATTACTCACAAATAGGATAAACCCTGCGCCCATAGTCGTACCTTCTAAATCCACATGTATTCGCCCTAGTTCTAAATTAATTTCTCTAGGTAAATATAAACTTTTATCTTCCACTATGAAATCCGTAAAAAAACCAACTCCTGTAAATTTTCTTCCTGAAATATATGCATTTTCATATTGCTTTTTTATCTTCTCCTTTTCAGAATATTCGCTTGTTTCTATTAAAAGCGGCATAAGTTTTTGCTCGAAATTTAGAAATGCTTGATTCTCTACCGCGCGATTGTTCATTCGATATCCTCCTTAACGCCTTTTAAATTATCCTCTTAAGGTTTCTATCATTTTGTCTACGGCTCCCGTCAATTGTTCTAATTCAAACATTTCTGCACACTCGAAGCGTCTCCAAACAGAATTAATGCGCCATTTTCTCTTGCGTTTAGCAAATATAATCATAGGATTTTCCTCGCTTTCGATTGTGTTATAAACAAAATTTTTCTTTTCATCTTTTCCCCACTCGATATAAAAATATATAAATTCAAGCAAAGGAAACAACGGTTCTTCAAAAAATATTCGATTATTTATTTTAACACAAAACCAACACTCAAGTTCCATCAATCTTGTGTAATCCCACGATTCTATTCCCTGTAAATTAATTTTCATATCTTCGCACAAAAATTCTAGCATGTTAACACCTCACTCATCACTCAACAAATAGCACACCCTTTCAAAATAGCATCCACTAAAACGCTTCTAGTTCTACCAGCCGATATTTCTTGTAATAAAATTTAGGTATCAAATTACTCCAAGTAACATAATCTTTGCAATAAATGCCGCTATCTCTAACTTCGACTAACGCCTTGCCTCCAAAGCTAGAATGAAATTCTCCTATAATACTTATGTCTTCCTCATCAATCACCAAGAAAAGATTCCCTTCCGGTGCGTCGACTTTCCCGCTATCAACAATGAAAACTACCCTTTCTTTTGGTCCTACCTCTGATAGATTGGTTGTAAAATCTTTTTTCCAGTATCTTAAATAACTATTGACGATTTTTTTATTTGTATGATTCCATATATCAATAGTGGTTTTACCAATCTCAAATGGAGGTGTATTTTTTCTATGGATATTCCATAGCACCCATACAGACATTATAATACACATGATTATTAAGAAATTTAATATTCTTTTTTTCATAGTTCAGTATCCAATCTAGCTCCACCGTTTGTATTTACTAATTGACTTAAATGTTTGGTAATTGCCGTCAAGCGCGACGATTATCTCCGAATTCGCGTGACAACCCAGTCCTTTCTCAAATACTGTGCCGTCAATCTGGATTGGCTGTCCGTCACCCGATAAATTCTCGCCGTTACTCATGTCTCGTTCAGCGGGTCCGAACCCGTTTGTCGAACTTACCCACGACATATCACTTATGTATGTTGTGTTATTTTATTACTCGTGCTTGTTACCTTCATATATCGTCCAAGTGGAAATAAAGTCTGGATTTACTACTGTTTCTCCCGTTGAACTTAAATGATATTCTCCGTTCGGAGCAGGTTGTATAGCTCCCAAATCCGGGGGCAAATTAAAACTTTCATGTCCCTTATGTTTCAATATTTCAATTCCAATATCTTTTTTAAATCCCACCACTTTCCCATAAACTTGCAATTGCTTAACAACCTCGTTGTTTTTACCAACATAAGTAAGTCCTGCAAGTATTGTTTTATTTTGAACGTCTTCAAACGTTATCATGAATATTCACTCCTTGTTATTATATTCCTAATGGTGCAAGGACTAATGCATATGGTAATACTTGTTGTACCACCCATTGTGTTCCTTGATAGACGACATAAGCACCTGCGGCTATAATTGAACTGGTTCCAATAGCAGCTTTATCAATAGTTATTGAAGGAGAAAATTTTCCTCTGCCGCCTGCCCCTGCTCTAATACTTCCATCCGGGTATACATTGTCGTACCCGCCGTTTGGGTATTGCACATCCCAATGGTCACCGCCATGCCCAGATTTATCGGGAACCCAAATGTTACCATTGTTGTCAACCCATCCGTGTGTTTCGTTATCTTTTTTAGGACCTCCTTTAGGCGGATTGTATCCTGAACTCGACGGTGGAACATCGGATTGTTTTATCGGTGCCACAATGGTCGGCGTACTGCTAATAGGTTTCAACACATTAGACTTTACATACCCGTCTGATGTGATATATTCACCCTGTGTTAAATATTTAACACGCATATTATAAGCTTCTGTACGCCACGCGTTCTGTTGGGAAGCGGTTCCGCTACTCCAAGAATTTGTAATTGCTTGCAGGCGACTCAGTTCACTTGCTGTCAAATGTCCTCTATCCCAATCAGTAACTACACGCCCTGTTGAGTCTTTATATCTAAGTGGATTGTTTAAAGCATATACGTACCGATTATTGCTCTGTCTTATCGCATTAAGGCTGGGAATGCCTCCGTTACCATTGTTTCCATAAATCATATTATTGGCATTCCAATATGGGTCTGTACTAATAAACCGTCCAATACTCGGATCGTACCATCTAGCGCGCAAGTAGATTAGTCCGCTGCCGTAGGTGGTGACGGTAGTGGAAGAGGGGGGAGATGTGGTGGATGAAGTGGATTTTTCGAGGCGGGCGTCCGCCCAATCGGCGTAGTCGTCGTTAGGGTAGGTGCCGGGGTCGGCGTATAGGGTCAGAATGTCTACGCCGCTTACGTCTATGTCAATCGAAACAGGGGTGTTGCCGGGGAGCATTTGCGGTGATTCAAACAGCAGCTCGTCATCGCCGTAGACTTTGAAAACTACATTTGCCCATTGACCCGCGATGTCGTCTGCTCCGACAATTGCCTTGAATGTTTCGTACTCGCCGTCAAGCGCAACCTGAATCTCCGACTCGGCATGCGCGCCTACGCCTTTAGCGTACTCCTGTCCGCCCAGCGTGATTGGTGTGAGATTGGTCCCGTTCACGCCGCTGTGGGCGTAATCGCGCATTATTGGTCCCCAACCGTTGCTTGAGCTTAGCCATGACATTTCACTTATGTATGTTATGTTGCTTGTATCTGTTGCTTTTTTTATTAGTTTAGCATCCGCCCAGTCGGCGTAATCGTCGTT
>JAISDJ010000314.1 GCA_031264865.1 Tannerellaceae bacterium
TGGGTGAGGCAGGAAATTATTCATGCTATGAAGCATGAGAAAAATATTATTCCGGTTACGCTGTCGGGGTTTCAATGGGTTGAAACGATGCCTGCCGGATTGGAGGGATTAAATGATTATCAAGCCATTGCTGCCGGCGACCATAATTTTTTTGATGCTGCAATGGATAAGTTAAAATCTTATCTGAAATCGAAACGGGGATTTACCTGGTACAAATACAAAACATATATTATCAGCGCATTCATTCTTTTGACGCTTGCCACAGGGATATTTGTGTGGCATAATTATAAAGAGCAACAATATTTTACGCAGCTCTGTATCGAACAAACCAACCTGATGAGCGCCGGTATTGCCAATATTAATCATAACCTGAATATGGTCAAATCGGCGCATGATGAATGGGATAAATTCAGAAACAAATTATCGCGAACGAATCCTCAGGATATTCTGAGAGTTAAACAGGAGTTTATCGCCTGGATAGAAAATCAGAAAAAATCTATTCAACCCGTTAATCCCGAATTAAAAATATCGGATAAAACTACCGCAGTGTTAAATCGCTACAATATAAAAACATCGGAAATTATAGCATTCTACTCCATGGCATTGCCTCGCGATGCAGAAGATGCTATTCATTACCTGAATCAATTACAGGTTTATGCCAATGAAGAATATATCGCCGATGTTTATGATAAATTTGTGCATCTTAATTACCAATTTCTGGAAGCGTCCGGCAAATCTACTTACTATTATTTTCTTGGTCTTTTAACTACTATGCCTAAGGATGTGTATAAGGATTTCTATAAAATGCAGCAATATCTCAACCACTTTTCGGAAATTCCTTTGAATCTGAGCTTTGACGAATATGAATCTAAAGGTAACGCTATGCTCAAGAACGCGGAAACTATCGTAATGGATATGGGTTCTATCGTCAATACGGAAGATAGAGCTGTGGAAAATCTGCAAAATCAATTGGATGATATAAAAGAAAAGATAGACAATAATAAAGACAAAAAAGACGATGCCTTAGAAAAAGAAATAGCCCAACGTATCTCCAATATTCAGCATTTATCGTCGGACATAATTGAACGGCAGCAACAATTACAGGAGATGGAAGAAAAAATAGAAACGTCTACCCGCCATATCATTGAACAATGCATACTTTCGCCTAACGACGAGCAATATTTGATGTGGGGAAAAATTGTCCGCATCGCCACCGGCATGGCAAGAACAGCCGTGCGACGAATGGAGTCCGAACGCCTCAATAAGCAAAACAAAGAAGCGGCGCAAGCAAAAGGCTACGATGTATCCAACTGGTTTGAAGTAAACTATTCGTTGACGACGGATGAGATATTACAAGAACTCACCACCCGGTTAGACCAATATATGCAGTATTTCCCCGAAACAAAAACATACGCTCCCGCCGTCAAACAGTTTTATACGGAGGTAAAAAACGGAACGCAAGCTTTAAACGGAATGATGGTGATTGGGACAAAAGACGATATTCCGCACCCGGTATTCAAAGCCGGAGATATTGTACTTAGCCGCAAAGGCAAAACGGCGAACAACACGGAAGATTACAGAAGCGTAGCAAAAACAGAAGGTAATGATACCGTCGTTTTCCTGCGATTGAATAGCGGAAAGTTACAGAAACATACGGAGATCCTGCCGGAAACGGAAGTGTTGATAGGCTTTTTGGTTTTGAAAGATGAGTGATTATGGAAAAACATCAAATCTTTATAGACACTTCCAAACTTCCACCTAAACCAAGTTTTATAATCTTTTCCAGCGTGGATAGACGGACTTCTTTCACGTTGTTTTCTATCTTGGAAATATACGATTTGGTTGTTCCCGCCTTTCGAGCCAGTTCTTCCTGCGTCAAACCTTTTTTCAGACGCGCCTCATGAAGCAAAGCTCCTATTTTGAAATTTTCAAAACCCGCTTCAAACTCATCCCTTTTCTTTGTACCGACAGGTCCATAGGCGTCATCAATGAACGTATCGAAGGAAATTACATTATTCTTATGCTGTTTTTTCATGAAGCAAAAATACAAAAAAACCTATTTTTGTTAAACTTTCAAAAAGAATTTCTAACTTTGTGAGAGTTGTTATTTAACATGATAAAAAACCATGAAAAACAAAAACATTAAACGACGGATCGACCGTGTGTTATCGAAATCTGTACTCAAACAGGCGTGTTTATGGGTTATATTAGTGAGTATTATTTTTGCAATACTCTTCCTTGTCAAATGGATTTGCCATATTGAAGTCTCCCATGCCAATTGGATCTTGCATTTCCTGAATCCGGCTAATTCTTTTCCCGAAACTACCCAAAACATCGAGAAGTTTTGGGCATTGCTTATCGGGGGGATCGGCATGTTCTGCCTGAGTGGGTTGCTTATTCCTATTGTCAGCAATATAATCAACCGGCGAGTGGAAAAAGTGCAAAACGGACAAACTTATTACCGTTTTGAAAATCATGTGGTTATTATTGGATACAATAAATTATGCGCCGGATTAATACAGCAATATGAGGGGACAGACATTGTTTTGCAAACGGTGAGGGAGGTTCCTAAAATCCGGCATGAGTTATTTTCTAAGGTAAAAGATGAAGAGAATATCACCATCCTGAGCGGAAACCGCACGTTTGAGGAAGACCTGAAAAAACTGCATCTCACCCAATGTAAAGAAATTTTCATCCTTGGCGAAACAGACGAAGAAGACAACGATTCGCTGAATATCATCTGTCTGAAGAAAATAAATCGGCTGCTTGCCGACAGTAAAAAAACGGTCCGGTGCAATGTATTGTTCCAACACCAATCTACCTTCGCTATTTTCCAACAGCAAGATATTGAAATAGACAAGCATATTGATTTTGTTCCATTTAACTGCCATGAAACATGGGCGCAAAAGGTATTGGTTGAACGGAAATATAAAGATATTGAATATACGCCTTTAGACCATCATCCGATAACTGCCGGATCGGATAAGCACGTTCATTTTGTCATTATCGGTATGTCGGGCATGGGAGTAGCGATGGGTATTCAGGCGGCTCATTTATGCCATTTTCCCAATTTTATTACCCGGAAAATAAAAACCCGTATAACATTTATTGACGAGCATGCCGACAGGGAAATGAATTTCCTGCTGGGCAGGTATAAACATCTGTTCAAAGAAACAGACTACTATTACAGGGAGTTGGGCGATGAAAGAAACAACCTTGGCAACCAATCGTCAAAAATAAAGTTTACCGACATTGAATTTGAATTTATCAAGTCGAGAATTGAAAATCCGAAAATGCAGGAAGAATTGGCGAAATGGAGCCTTGACAATCAGTCTTACCTCACCATTGCGGTATGCTTTTCGTTTTCGCCGGATGCAATTGCCGCAGGATTATACTTGCCGGATGAAGTATATGACAGAAAAATACCGGTAGTGATACAGCAGGAATTATCCGATTATACCCTGTCGATGCTCTCTAAAAGAACTCAAAACAGTTACTGGAAATACGAAAATGTCAAACCTTTCGGTATGCTGGATGATTGCTATGATTTGGAATTAGCGGACGAACATGCTGCCATGATGATAAAATATATTTACAATAAAACGAGAACAGACTGTGAAGTAACGGAACTGCCAATCCATGAGATTGAAGCTATGTGGAAACAATGGGACGAGACAAAGAACGTAATCGCACTCAAATATTCCAATCGCTATTGCGCAAATTCCAGACATATAAAGCAACGATCATTAAATATCCAGCCCAACGAAAGCCTGTTGCCGGAACAGATCAATCTGTTAGCGCAAGTAGAACACAATCGCTGGAATATCGAAAAACTATTAATGGGTTACCGCCCAACAACCCCGGAAGAAGCGGAAGAAATAGCAACCCGCAGACGGTCAAAGAGCTTTTACAAAGAACGTTTCATTCACAACGACATCCAGGCCTATCAGACATTAACCAAAGATGATGAGGGTATCCTCGTAAACCTGTATGATGTAAATATTGCAAAAGCGCTCCCACTAATGTTAAGAGAACTTGATAAATTAAAAACAAAGATATGAAAACACAGTACATCCCCCGCCCCTTAGACACCAGCCGGATAGAACTATCTGCCGACTTACTGGAATTGACCGAACTACTGGCCCGCAACACCCACGAAGTCTGGTCGCAACAACGCCTCGCCGAAGGATGGCGCTACGGCACAACCCGCAATGACACGAAAAAAGAACACCCCTGCCTCATCCCCTACGAAGACTTACCAGAGAACGAAAAAGAGTACGACCGGAATACAGCGATGGAGGCGCTGAAAGTGATAAAAAGTTTAGGGTTTGAAATCAAAAAATAAAAAGTTAGGGTATACTCCGGCTGAAAGCAGGCTGAAAGACGTTCTTTCAGGATTTCGTTCTATAAGACATGGTTTTACAAGCAAACTGAAAGCTGAAAGAAGGGGTGAAAAAGCTACTTATAGAGGGAGATTATCATACGAAAAACAACGTTGCCTATGGCGAAGATATAAAGTTATTTGCGGCTTAATTTTGCATTCTTGCGAGCTTCAATCAATAGTTGACTGGTGTAAAAAGTATATGCTTCTTCATCGAACCCGGCACGTTCGGATGTTCCATGCTCACCATACCGATCTGCTAAAACCTTACTATAATTTCTTATTTTATGATCATTTGTCTGCATAATACGCCTCCATAGTGGCAAAGATAACAAAAGTTGTAAGATGACGCAATCTCCCTTCTTGCTTTTAATGGAATTATACTTATATTTGCGCAATTTGTAAAAAAAAGGAATCAAGGAGTTAAAAACTACTTTGACTACTTTGACTACTTTAACTTCTTTAACTACTTAATTTATGACTTTGAGAGGATTATTTTTTAGCTTGTTGTTCCTTGGCGTTTGTCTGGCTTGTAGCCGGAAGACTGAGGAAGTGGCCATGAGTGGCAATCCGGTTATGGAAGGCTGGTATGCCGACCCGGAAGGGATTATTTATGATGATACGTATTGGATTTATCCTACGTGGAGCGATGCGTATGAGGAGCAGACGTTCTTCGACTGTTTCTCGTCCAAAGATTTGGTAAACTGGACGAAACATTCCCGTATCCTCGACAATACGGAAATTAAATGGGCTGAGCGTGCCATGTGGGCTCCGTCGGTTTTCCGGAAAGACGGGAAATATTATTTCTTCTTTGGGGCTAATGATGTGCATGAGGGGGAAATCGGCGGTATTGGCGTTGCCGTGAGCGACCGTCCCGAAGGGCCTTATAAGGATTTATTGGGCAAACCGCTGATTAACGACATCGTAAACGGAGCGCAACCAATAGACCAGTTTGTTTTCCTTGACGACGGCGCCTGTTATATGTATTACGGCGGTTGGAGCCACTGTAATATCGTAAAACTGAACGACGATTTTACCGCCCTGGTTCCTTTCGACGATGGCGAAATATACAAAGAGGTTACCCCGGAAAACTATACGGAAGGCCCTTTTATGTTTAAGAAAAATGGTAAATACTACTTCATGTGGAGCGAAGGGGGTTGGGGAAGCCCGGATTATTGCGTTGCCTACGCCATCGCCGACTCGCCGTTGGGGCCGTTCAACCGTATCGGTAAAATCCTGCAACAAGACCCGGAAGTGGCCACCAGTGCCGGACATCATTCGGTGATACATATACCCGGTTCTGAGGATTATTACATCGTTTATCACCGCCGCCCGTTGACCGAAACGCACCACAATCACCGCGCTACCTGCATCGACAAGATGACTTTTGACGAGAATGGGTTGATAAATCCTGTTAAAATAACTTTCGAAGGCGTCGCCGCGCGTACTATTAAATAGAGGCT
>JAISDJ010000017.1 GCA_031264865.1 Tannerellaceae bacterium
AATAAATCAATCGCTTCGTTAATTTTAGTCTCGCCTTGTGATTTGTCGCCATGCACAATCAAATATACTGATAAGTATAATTTGTTATATGCACTCCAATACTTAGTCAAAAATGATTGGCTATTGAGTGATTTCAAATCTCTCTCGATCTTTAGCAATTCATCGGGCCTCTCATTTTGAGCATCGACCTCATAAGCCTCGTGTATTTTCTCTTGAAGATTAATTAAATATTCTATTTGAATGTGATTAGACTCTTGAGAACAAATAAAATTGCAGTTCAGGAGAAGAGAGACTAAAATTGTAATCATTAATTTTTTTTTCATAAATATCATAAATTATAAAATTCGTTAAACAGAATTATTGTCATTATTGCCCACGCTAAAAAATGAATCATCCAGAAGAATGTTTGTATGCAACTTAGAAATAACAGAAACCTCATCTTCTAACCTTTAGATTATTATATTCAATTATCTGGATAATAATTAGGATAATCGCCCATATTATAATCGGGGTAAAATTTAAGTTCCCTCGTGTTATTTCGAGGATTGGGTTAAATGGATTTATAACCGCTATCTTTTCAAGTGATTCATTCGCATCAGTCAAAGCATAAAAACAATTACTTAAAAACAATAAAGCATAAAAAACCAAGTTTGTTAACCCAGAATTCCCTGAATCCTCTTTAGCAATTCCCGCGACAATTAATCCAATAAGAGAGAAAATTAATGTCCCTATAATTACCCCTAAAAAAATATTACGCAACTCAATTGCAGTTAATGATACATTAAAAAATGCAATTGCAATGACAATTAATAATGCAACAGCAATGATTAGGATAAATAGACGACTAATGACCAGCGCCAACAAATGATTATTAAAGTTATATGGTAAAACTTTGAATAGTTTTATTTCTCCATTTATGAAGTAACCGGCAACAACAGCCCCTATAGAGAAAATAGCATCGCTAGCAACGGTTAACGCAATGATCCCCGTCAACAGGAACTTTGTATACACGGCATTGCCTGTCCCCCAAACAACAGAAAAGAGTATAAATATAAATGCTGGGAATATGAAAGAGAAAAAAACTGCCTTTTTAACTCTTAAAAGATTTTTAATCTGAAGATATGTGCCTATAATTAACGTTTTCATTTTTTATTTAGAATAAAAGTAAAATAAATCTTTTATATCAATAGAAAGAGAGGTATAATTAAGCGTTTGTTTTTTTATTAGGTCAAAGGTTTTTTCATCTCCATTTTCTATCAAAAAAACTTTGTTGTTTTCGTATTCATAGCTGAAAATATTTATGCCAACTAAATCAATAGAATTATGTACTACAACTTTTTTGCTGAGATTTGATTCCGCAATAAGCTCTTTAATTTCTTTAGGAGAATTCATCATATTTCCTTTGTGAAGAAATAAAAATTTTGTTGCATATTTCTCAGCCTCTTCCCATTGATGTGTTGTAAATATAAGCGTTTTAGCTGTACCTAAGAATACATCTTGCCATATCCTATCTTTCATTAATGGATCTATTTCAGATGTTGCCTCATCCAATAACAAATAATTTGGATTATGAAAAGTTGCTATATATATTTGGACTCTTTTCCTTTCGCCTTGAGATAATTTGCGCATTAGATTGTTCTCAAATCTCCCAATTTCAAGAAGCTCGTATAATGAATGATTAATGTTTTTTTTATACATTGAACTTACATATTCTATTACTTCTTTAGGTTTAAGCCATTGGAAGAATGTAATGTTATCCCAGACAACACCCACTTCTTTTTTTACCGACTTGAATCCATACCCTTGGTATAAAACTTTTCCGGTTCGGGGTTTTGTTATATCTGTCATAATTTCCAAAAGCGTAGTCTTTCCCGAACCATTATGCCCCAGAATGGCTAAACGATCTCCCTTATTTAAAGAAAAAGTTATCTCATTAAGAATATCTCTTCCTTTAACTGAATAACTTACATTATTTAGTTCAATAATACTCATGACAACAATTTATTTATGTCCTATAACAATAATATTCTGTATAGTTTCGGATGGCCCATCAATTTCCAAAAATGAATTTATTTCATCATCAAGAAATCCCCCCAACATACATGAAGAAAGTCCTAACGCTTCACTCACTAATGAAATGTTCTGACCGACAAATCCAATTTCTTGTAGTATGAAGCGATATCCTCTTTCCCCGTATTTTAACATTGTTCTCAGAAAAACAGAAGTAATGAATACAATACAACTTGAATCTTCTAATTGGATGTTATCCGCAGCTAAGTTTTTCTTTAATATATTCGGCACTGTTCTGAAATACCAATATCCGTCCTGCCTCTTTAAGTCAGACTTTCCGGTTATGCCGTAACCGTAATATAATAATTGAGTTTTTGTCATATTTAGATTTTTCTTCTTTCATAGACTACAAAGATAATCATTCCCTTTTTTTTGACCTATAACCTAAACACGGAGTTTTGCAGGTGAGCCCCGATTCATTTAAGACAGGAATAAACAGCCGGGACAAAAGTTGGGTTACCATCGTAGTTTTACCAACTTGTCGAGGCCCCATGATAACTAGAATAAACTTCCTCGGCTCTTCTATTCTTGCTTTAACCTGCTTCAAATAAGGACGTTCAAACATAAAAACAGAATTTACTCAATACGAAGAACAAATTTACTCAATACTTTCGATTGATCAAATATTTTCTTGAATTTTCTCCAACGGCAAACGTGACTTTGGTGTAACAGAAGGCTGATTGGTATCGTTGGGGCTTCTGTAACCGATGGCTACGGCAAAGAGTGTTTTGTAGCCGTTTAGTTGTAGTATTTTGTCGTACTCTTCATTATTAATACCTTCCATTGGGGTGCTGTCGATATCCAGGCTTGCACATGCTGAAAGGAAAAAGCCGAGGGAGAGGTAAACCTGGTGTTGTAACCAGGATTTGATTCCCGTTTCGCCTTTTGGTTTTACAAATTGATTGTAGTAATTAATCGCGCCTTCGGGCAGCGTTTCGTTTATTCGTTTTTCAAACTTTTCCACATCATCCATTGCGCAAAAGACAACCAGATCGCTTGCATCATTTATCTTTTGCCGGTTCCAATAGGATACAGCCGACAGTTCACCTCTCGTTTTTTCATCGGAGACAAAGATAAACTTCCACGGTTGGCTGTTAATAGACGAGGGGCTTAACCTTAAAATTTCCTTTAATAGCCGAATCTTTTCATCTGCTATTTTCTTTGTTGAGTCGTATTCTTTGGTAGTATACCTACTCTTTGCCAAATCTAAAAAATCCATTTTCGTTTAAATTAAAATTTTACATCTACAAAGGTAACAAATAACCGGGAATAAGGTTTCAGCCCCATCGTCTTCTTATATCTTGGAAAGTCTAATTCACTTCCAGTTTTTCCCAGGAGGGGAGTGGCGGGAATTTATTGTGGGGCTCTGTCTGATACCAGTAGGTTACGGACGATATATCCGATTTCTGGGGGAGATAGCGGCCGCCGGTTCTCCATCCTAAGTCCTGAATTGTTATCCGAAGGTCTTTATCAAAGCGGACGGGGTCGGCTATATGCCAGCGGTAGAGGCCGAAGCGTTGCTGCGAACGGTAGGTTCCGTCCGGGCGTATCACCTGGTGCAGGCCGGCGTATGGCGTACAAAATTCCGTGTACCGGCCTTCGCGGTCGAAATTATATGAGCCGCAGAAATAGTCTTCCGTGCCGGTGCCGCAGATGGTAGGAAACTTTGTGTCGCCATCCATGAAGAACTTGATTTCTCCTTCTCCCCACCAACCGTTATTGTTTACTCCCCATGCCATATAAACGCCTACGTAATGTCCTTTCCCCTTTACATTATCTATTATGGTGTAGTCGGACGTATGGTTCGGATTCGTCCGTCGCCATTGGGCATGGAAATAGCCGGCATCTTCCGGTACTTCCGTCAGGGTGTAATCAATCTGGTAATACAGGGTCATTGCTTCCTGGTCGTTTATGTTTTCCATCGTTATCTTACATTTTTTACGGAAAGGCATTGTCCAGTAACAATTGAAAGCGCTGCCCGGATTTACGCATACAGCCAGCGACGACAACGGGGCATAAACACCCCATCCCATGCCGAAGAAGTCGCCGACAGGACATTCTACCGAAGGCTCCTTTTCGCCGTCCCAATAAATCCGCATAATCGTGAAACGCCAGTTGCCCGTCGGCGTCATCCATACATGCTGGATGGCTCCCGGCCCGTCTATTTCGGCAATTGTAATTGTTTCCCCAGGTTCAATCCGGATGTAAGGGTTTACCTTCCAACCCTGTCCTAAGTCGCGGGCGGCATGCGAGGCATTTGCTGTATTTTTCAGACTATGGTCTTTCGTATCAGCCATTCCTCCTTTCCCTTTTTCACCTGTGAAGTTTTCAGGGCTTATGGAACGTGTCCGGGCATTCGATATCCGGTACAGATTGCCCATCGTATTATCAAGGCCATCGTACGGATATTGCTGGGTAAATGCAGTTAACGATACGGTTAACATGGCAATTGTCAATAAAAAAGATTTCATCGGTCCATTCATTTATTGGTTAACACTCTATAATTGTATCTTTTTGTTTTCTTGTCTGTTTATAGCCACTGTTTCATAAAGTTATTCATTTTATCCATATTCGCTTCGAGGCTTTGGAGGAGCTTGAACTGCGCTTTGGTGCGTTGCAGATTATGTTGGGGGTGATGGATTTTGTAATAGGTGTCGCCATTGATGTAATCCGTCAGGAAACGAACCGTCTGCATATAGGTAAGCAAACGCCCGCCATACGGAAGGAGGCTGATTTCGAGCGGCGTCAGAAACGACCGGGCCGTTTCCATATAGCCACGGGTATATGCCTGGAATATGTCCATGTCTACATTTACGTTGTCCGGGTTTTCATCATCTTCGGCTCCGGTATTGGCGCCTGTGCGGATAAAGTCGCCTATGTCGGATAATACGAAACCGGGCATTACCGTATCCAGGTCGATCACGCAAAGCACCTTTCCGTCTTCATCGAACATGACGTTGTTTACCTTTGTATCGCAGTGGTTGATGCGTTTTTTCAATTTGCCTTCGCGGTGCAGGTCTTCCTGTATGCACATCGCTCCGGCCCTTTTTTCAATTTCGCCGACCAACTCTATTACTTCCTCTAAACGCCCGGCGGCATTTGCTTTGATGGCGTCGTGGAATTGTTGGAGGCGAAATTCCATATTATGGAAGTTGGGGATGGTTTCTCCCAGGGCGCCTTCGGGTATGTCTGCCAGCATTGCCTGGAAATTGCCGAACGCTTTTCCCGCCTCATAGGATAATTCGGGCGTCACTTCTTCATAGCTTTTACTGCGGGGGATGAAGAGGCATACGCGCCAATAGCTGTCTCCGTCGAAATAATATAATTTGCCGTCTTTGGCAGGCAGGAAGGTTAATACTTTCCGGTCGATATCGCTTTCGCCCTTTTCCTCCTGTTTTTTACGGATATGGGAAGTTACCCGGTGGATATTGTTTTGCAACATATCTACATTCGTAAATATATGATGGTTGATGCGTTGCAGGATATATTTTTCTTCCCCCTTATCGGTTATTACTTTGAGCGTATCGTTGATATGCCCGTTTCCGAAGGGAGTTGCCGATACCGCTTTGTCTGTTAATTCAAATTGTTCGAGTATGTTTACGAACTGTTCCGTTGTCTTTGTCATGGTATTTGTGTTTGAATAAAATTAATTACACAAAGATAATCACGATCGCGGACTTACAAAAAAAAGGTTCCGGATTTTAAACCCGGAACCTTTTTTAATCAAACGAACTTGATTTATTATTTCCTGTTGCGGTTTCCGTAGCGGCTCATGAACTTATCCACACGTCCGGCGGTATCCACCAATTTGGATTTGCCTGTATAGAACGGGTGTGAAGTGTTCGAGATTTCCACTTTAATCAACGGATAGGTTACGCCGTCAATATCAATCGTTTCCTTTGCGTTGATGGTAGAACGCGTGATAAATACATCGTCGTTCGACATGTCTTTGAACACGACGGGACGGTAGTTATTCGGATGGATTCCTTTTTTCATTGCTTTATTTTGTTTTAATTTATATTCTTCAAATAGCTGGCAACCGGTAAATTGGGATGCAAAGGTATGGAATAG
>JAISDJ010000193.1 GCA_031264865.1 Tannerellaceae bacterium
TTTGCCGGTGGAAATGGTTTGAAATACCTCGATACAATTGTAGAAGTAAATAATAATCTGGCGGAACTCGTATATGATACGCTTCGGGGAGGAGCTTTCCCACTGGTGATTGGCGGCGATCATTCGTTAGGATTAGGAAGCGCCTCCGGCGTAGGAAAATGCTTTGATGATTTCGGTATCATATGGCTGGACGCTCATGGAGACATTAATACTTCCGAAACATCACCCAGCGGAAACATACACGGAATGCCGTTAAGCGCCTTGATGGGAATGGGAAACGAAGAACTGGTAAATGTATATGCTCCCGGTAACAAAGTACATCCTCAAAATGTCTTTCTTGTAGGAACCCGTAGTCTGGATGAAGGAGAACTCAATTTGATCAACCGGGAAAAATTAAGCGTCTATCCGATGGAAATAATTCGCAAAAAAGGAATCGAATATGTAGCTGAAGATATCAGAACAAAATTAAAAGACCGGAAGATACGGAATATACATTTCAGCATTGATGTAGATAGTATTGACCCATCCTACGCACCCGGAACAGGAACTCCCGTACCGGAAGGATTAACACCTAAGGAGTTTAACGGATTCGTTGATTCCATATTATCAACCAACTTGGTAAAATCAATGGATATTGTAGAATTAAACCCCGTATTGGATACCGATAATATAACCACGAATCTATGTCTCGAGATTATAAACCATGTAACAGCAAGAATCTGATCAAAATGGATATCCTATGGCTAAATGCCATGCTCTACCTGATTTGTGTTTAAATGGGTTGATATTAAAATAGCCCCTTTTATCTGTTTCGTAAGGTACATGCAACGCTAAACCAAAATCGAATCGTGCAACAAGAAAAGAAAGGTCATAACGTAGTCCGATTCCTGTACCTGTAGCTAAATCATTAAAAAATTTATCCATCTTTAATTGTCCGCCGGGACGACCATCGTCTTTACGGATCGTCCAGATACCTCCACTATCAAAGAAGACGGCGCCATTCAGGTCTCCCACTATTTTAAAGCGATATTCAAGGTTGGCTTCGAATTTCAAATCACCCGTACGATCTATATAAGCATAGGGATTAACCGTTCCGTCCGGACGCAAGGGGGCAACGTATCGACCGGGACCGATACTGCGAATCGTGAATGCACGTATATTATTGGCTCCTCCTACATAGAACTGTTCACTATAAGGAGCTAAAAGAGCATTCCCATAACTATAGATGGCTCCCAAGCCCAAACGGCCTACAAGATGATTGTTTCGGTCTATCTGATAGTTATAGCGAACTTCACTCGTTCCTTGAATGAACTGCGAAAAACGGTTTCCGAAAATTTCTTTATCTCTCTTATTAAAATCCTTACCGGCAATGGCATACATTCCGTTCAGGATATTCCCTGATTGCGTAAGGGTTGTTTCCCACCACAACTGATTTCGGTTACTAACGGCAGTATTATCATACGTAAATGTATAGCTCATTGCCGGAATAAGCTGATCTTGTAAACTTAAATAAAGACTTTTATTTGCATCCGCTATACTATCAAAAAGTTGCGTTGGATTTATTTTATTATACGTAAGCCGGAAAGGCGTTATCGAATGTTTCGTTGTACTTGTGGGCCTAAACTCATACGCCATACTTCCACCAAACGAAATCATTTTAAAGAACTTTGCCCTATTCATTAAATCGGCACTTAACCGGAAAGTAGTAGTGGATGGCTGAACCAAATCACGGTAAATAAATCCGGGGAGCAAGATAAACGGAAATGTCAGCGTAGAACTTAATCCCAATTCATAACTGTTAATTTTTGATGATTCCTCCGTACGTGTACCTGTCTGCCATTCGTAGGAACCATGCAATTGTAGTCCTATTAATTCTCCTCCGCGGAAAGCATTCCGGCGAGTAAGCCCGAATATAGCTCCCGGACCAGTATAATCATTACTTTTAGTCGTTATATTCACTTCAAATTCGCCATCATAAGGTAAATCATAGGCTGTATTTACACGCATATCCAATAAATCGTTCCAACTCCGGATGGCAGTATCGCGCTGTGAATATTGAAATTCAGTATAACTAAACGCTTCCAGACGGGAGATTCCTGTTTGTGTACGTTGTTGTTCTTCCTGTCTATACAAGTCGCCCGGCTTAAAGGTAAATCGTCCGTATAATATACGCGGATGTATACGTAATTTACCCTGGTAGTAAATTGTTAGCTCTTTATATGTAACAGAATCGACAGGCAAACCAGTATCAAATCCTCTAATATGAACCGAAATATCACCTATACGGAACGGACGCAAGACATTAGGCGGCAAACCGTCTTTTCGCTGCACTCTTAACCAGACTTTACCAGGTGATAAAAGTGTATCGGCATCATAGACAATAAAATCCGGCCGGAAATAATAAAACCCATTATTCCGGAGCAATGTAGAGATTCGTTGGCGTTCGGCTTCCAATTTTACAACATTAAAATTATCGTCTTTATGTAACAGACGTTTATCATCATTTGCCTTAATCAATGTATCAGCATAATGCCGCATACGCATATATTGAATACTATCATAGGTATAGGCATGATTCATTTCAAGTTTATAAGAAACTTTTGCTTTTTTGAGGTTCTTCTCGGGAATTATTTCATAGGTACTTGTTCCGTCGAAATAGCCATTTTCACGTAACAGATTCCGGGCTATTGCTGCACGTACTTCTGGATTCACAGCACTTATAAAAACGGGTTTTGCTGCAAACGTATTGAAAATCCACTTGTTTATTTTTCCTTTTTTATTGACAAAGGCATTGTATATCCATAATCCTACCGGAAAAGGATAACGCTCGGAGGAACTGCCAAACAGTGCATTATTGGGAGGATACGACAAGGCTGATTCTATTTCTTCTATTGCATTATCTTCTGCTTTCGTATGATTGAGGCCTGCTACTTCTATCTTTTTAATACCTGTATATAGTACTTCTCCTTCAGGTAGATTCTTCGTGGTAGAACAAGCTGATAACAAAAAGAATATCCATATACCGAAGATACCGGATACTATTTTTATGTTCGTCTTTCCTATTTTTATTTCGTATTTATTCATCACTCGTCAATACCGATTCTGCTTACTTCTTTCTAAAATCAAATAATTCACGCAACCAACGTACTTTCTTACGAAACATAATACCGGCTCCTGTTTTCGTTATTTCACCCTCCAATAAACTTTCATAATTCCGTTCGTGGAATAATTTCACATTCTTTGTGCCTGAAGGGTCTAACCGATATTCGGCTGAGATATTGTCGAGGAATGGCTCTGTCTCCTGTTCATTACTTGTAGAGACTTTTCCTCCTACTATCACTCTGATGCGGTCGTTATAAAAACGTTTGGCAAACTGAAATGAAAAATCCCGTTTGGTATCTCCTCGATCGTCATACGTTTCCATTCCGAAAGATATATCCATCGTTTTGAGGGCGCCACCGGCAATATTATTAATTTCGCTTGTAAGGAAACTGTTCAGCGCGCTATTTACATCCAGGTTCATACCTCCTGTTCCACTACCGTAAATATATCTGCCGGTAACCATCATTGCCAAAGCCACCTTTGAGCGTTCTTCCGTCCCCATTGAAACTAATTCGTTTTGAATATCTCTATTATCCGGAGTAGCTATTAAAAATTCTAGTTTCATGCTATTTAAACGATCTTGAATCGTTAGACCTGCATCAAAATTTACCATGCGAGGTGGCGCCCCTCCGGCAGCAGCTGACGCTCGCATGCGTTCGGTTGCTTTAATATTTAGCTGGGGATTCATCATTTCGCCATCCCATTGAACATAACTGCCTTGCTCTATATGGAATTTTTTCAATGGTATAACAGGTAAAGCATAATTCACATTTCCTTCGGAAAAAGTATATCGTCCGTTCAGAAACATATTTCCCTGCGATGTATATTGAAACGAAAGGCTTCCACCTCCCACGACTTCTACATAACTTGACCGGTCAGAGGATAAATCAGCCCTCAACTGCACAGCCGGTTCGATTTGCAATAGCATAGACATATTTATTCCACCCAAGGGCAAAGCTTGGCGTCTTCTCATACGGATTAACGTATCAGCAAAGGAAGTAAAGGTAACAAGGTCTTTCAAACGGTCTTGCACGGTTAATGCAGTCTCAGTCATTACATAGGTAAGATTTGTGCCCCCCAGCAATTTTATATTTCCCCGTACGTCGATAGAGTTCAATGGTCCTTTTAAGGTAGTTGACAGATCAGCGTATAATTTTCCGTAAACAAGGCTTTCCGGCATTCGTTTGGCATCTAATAATTGCATTTTACTGCCTCCCAGATGTAAATCGGCTGTCATGCGCGACAGGTTTGTCAAATCTATTATGCCATCAATCACAAACGGATTACTTCCTGCAGCATATAAATTATATTTGTCGAAGGAGAGTATACTGTTTTTTATCTTTATTTCTTTATCATCGAAGCGAAAAGAAGAGGCTGCCATATCAATATAAACAGCACTTGAGTCGAACTTCACGGCTCCGTTCATTAATGGAGAAGATGCTGGGCCTGTCAGTTGCATTTGTCCGTTCAGCGTTCCGTTTAATGAGGCCATTTTTTCCGGAATAAACGGAGAGATCATTTGCAAGGGAAAATTTGTAATCGTAAAATCGCCGTTTATATTATCCTGTTTCGATTGATAAACGGCAGTTGCTGTCGCAATCTCTTTCCGGTCACGAGAAAAATGGACGTCCACTTGATGATCATCATTGTCTAACGGTAAATAAACGGTGTTAAACATCAGTCCGCCAACTCTTTCTTTTTTATATAAAAATGTATCAACATTGGCATCGAGAACTACCATAAATGTTTCCTTGTCAGGAGCATAACGCATATCAGCACTTAATACTCCACCCATGGAAGGAAGTTGTAAACCATCCGACACGGTTTGCAAATCAATCTGGCTCAACTCCGCATGTACCTCTGGGAAATCTCCGCCTTTATCTACTGTATGTAAACGGAAAAACGCATTATCCGAACCTGTAAACGTTACGTTTGCATCAATCTCTTTTACATTCTTAAATCGGATATAATTATCCCTATTCAAAGAGAATTTATAAAAGGCAAGTATCTGTTGTTCGGGGTAAAATTGCAGCTGAATACCGTCTGGCTCTTTGGTACCACGAACGCCTGATAAAAAACCTATTTCATTTTTATTATTTAAGTACAGAACTTCTGCATCTATATAGTTGTGCTTCACGGAACCTTTCAGTTGAGCTGTAAAAGGCGTTTGCTGCAGATATCTGTTTTTCAATACATCTATCTGATAAATCAATCCGGCGGAATCCGGCTTTACAGACGCTCTTACCGTATCTATCAGAAATGTATCCTTGTGCAACGCATATAGATTGGCATCCAGCCGAAGCCCTTCTTCCGGAGAAGCGACGGCGTTCAAATGAAACTTGCCGAAACCCATATCATACTGTCGCAATATACTATAAACCGGATTATCGCGTTCTGCATGAATCTGCAAGCTCATATCGGGCAAAGAAGGACGCAAGGTCGCAATGTTAACCGTAGAATCCTCTTTCAATTGTTTATTTATTTCTTCAGATATAGTAATGAACCGATTGGTCATTGTCTCTAAACCGGCATTACCTGTAAGTACAATTTCCAAATCGCCTGTGTGAAAAGAAACACGCGTCGTATCTTCGGCGCTTTGGGCATGCAACGTTAACGTTTTCGGTTTAAAACGTTGGGTAGCTGTAGCAATTTCCCAGTTTCCTAACGTAATATCTACTTTGTGATTTTTCAGTAGATTACTTTCTGCTTCGGCAAACAGTTGGAAAGAGGTAGAGAAGGTATCTGTTATCAAATGCAGGTTATACAAATCGATGCTGTCTACATTGACTATTAACATACCTTTTATCTCTTCTTTTCGAATCGTTCCATCAAAGGTTATATCCATCACGGCTAACGAATCATCACTTATCAACTCAAACTGCACTTGATGTTCTTTTAATGAACCGGATAAACCAACATTACGCAAGGCTGTATTTATATAGCAGACGGAATCTATCTTTCCTTTGAGATTCATCCATGTTTTATCACTAAATACATCCGTTCCCTGCCCCTTTGCTTCGATAACGGCAGTCAGCCAAACCAATGAGTCATTCGGCATAAAGTGGAGAGGTTCCAGACTGTCAACGGAGAAGCGAACCTGATATGATTCATCGGTTAAATGATAACGGGCGCCGACATTTATTTTTGCGTCGGCTTCTGTTAGCAATAATTGGGTTAAAAATTCCCTGTCTTTCAATCTCACATGGCCGTCCAAATGTATTCCTAGCGGTATACTGAAATGTTCGCGTTGTTCGGGAGGAAGAAGTTTCAGAACAAAATCGAGTCTTTTCCCTTGCGCCTGTAAGTGAATATCAGCCGAGCGGCTACTATCCATTACTTCCCCAACCTTACCGGTAGCGTTAACAGTAAAAGTCCCAGGCAATTCCGCCTTTAACTGGCAAAGATTTAATGCCGACAGATTTCCCTCCACATTGGCTACTATATTTAACGGCAAATCAGGGTACGAATGAACAAAAGAGGCTGGCATTCCGTTTACAAGTGTAAACAAATCCTGTTTGCCTATTGATACTGTTAAAAATGCCTGCATATTGCCTTCGGAGACATTATTTAAAATGCTCCAGGGTATTGTAGCCAGCAACTGCACCTCCGATCCGGGTGTTTTCAGCAGTAATCCGGGAATGGAGATAATACTGTCACTATGAATATTTCCTTCGAGTGATGAGATAACCAGGCCGGAACGTTCTTCTGTTGAAACATTTTTTATCTCGGCATTTATTTCTTTATCCTGATATAAGATGGATGCTACGGAAATATTCAACTTATTTAATGCTATATGCATAGGATCTAAACCCTCAAGCGGCTTTTTACTGTCTCCATCATAAGTAAAGGTAGATTCCGACAAGATAAATTGTTTAGCTGTATATCGTTGACGCCCTAAATCAATATCTCCGGCTGTCAAACCTCCTTTATCGATATAAGTACCCAGTCGGAGCGTATCAGTATCCAATGGCATCTGCATGCCGAAACAAATATGTTCCAACGATATTTTTTCAATAGCCAATACCCAGTCGAGGGGCACCGATATTCTATCAGACGAAGAAAGCGAATCAATTAAAAGTGTAACAGTTGTATGGGAGAGTTTAATCTCATCCACCCAGGCTTTTTCTTCGGTAAGGTGTATTAATGCCCGGACAAATAACTCTCCGGCAACTCCTTTTACTTCCATCCCATCAATAAATGTCCCAGTATTCAGGTTTAAACCATTCAGAATTAATCTATCAACATCAATCATTTTGCTTAATAAAGGCACCGGATTAACGCGAGCAGAAAGATTTTTCAGCGTAAGCAATGTATCCGAAGGAGGCATTATCACTTCTATTCCGCTTACAGATAGATCTAAAGGAAAAGAAAGGCGTATTTTTTCAATGCCGATTTCCATTCCGGAAACCTCGCCAGCATAACGGACAGCCTTCTTTAATACAAAGTTTTGAAAGGGGGGTATGTATAAAAGAATCGAAATTAATAATATAAATACCACCGGAATCAAGAGAATAATCCTAATCCATCTTAGCCAAATCCTCATGCGTTCTTATTAATTATCTTTATCCTTTTTAGTTCTCACAGCATTTGTATATTAGAATAAGTTGAATTCTTTTTCATCAACTTCACCAAAAATACTCCTTACCTGAACCTTTGAATGTTCTTCAATTTCGGGAGTAACATGTACATACACTTTCCGGATAGCAAAAATCAACGCCAATAAGTCGTCTGTATACCCCAGAAAAGGAATCACATCGGGAATAAAATCAAAAGGAAAAATAAAATAACCCAATGCCCCGATAATAATCAACTTCTCCTTAGACGGAAACGTATCGTCCAACAACGTATAATATAATAGAAAAACAGCATAAATAACTTTCACTCCCGCTTTTTTAGCAACCTTGAGAAGCTTATCAATCAATCCTTCTTTTGAATAATATTTTTCATATTTTGCAATTCCGTCTTCGTCCTCTAGATCTTCCATAACTATATATTTATGCGCTGACAATCTTTTTTCCTCTATTTTATTTATTTACAAATATAATAAAAGAATTTTACTCTGCAACATTTCAACTATTTTCAATCATAACATATTGATAATAAATATATTTAACAACAAATCTACAAATCATGAAAAACAATTCAAATTATAATATAACTAGAATTTGTTTTTTATTTCAAAATAATCAAATACAAACAATATATAAAAGATATTATCAGTAATATTTCATTTTTAATTTTGAATTATATTATTATATTTGTATTATCTCTATTTGGTTTTAAAGAAAAAAGAATATATCTTTGCAGGTACATATGCAGACTGTGCATCTCGCAAATGGGTTTAGATTATTTGAATACGTGAAAGTATTTTTTCAAAAAAAAGTTTATATGGCTGCGTATGCAGCTGCAGATACAAAGAAGATCCAATCATTCGGTGAGGCAAGAAAAACATTATTTGAATAATGATACCTGAAGTTTTGAAGGTATTGAAATAAAGCAAAAAGAGAAAGAGAATTAGGTGAGAGTCTTCCTAACCAAAAAGACTCTCTTTTTTTATTCTCTCTATGGAAAGACATCCGTTTTTCATAAGAAGAAATTACCCAAATTCAGTATTTCAGGATACAATAGTAACAAGCGTTCCACCATCTCAACGGCTTGGGACACTCCTTTTACTGTATCATTATCTGTTATTGAATAAATTCATCCTTCATTGAAATGGCTGATAATAAATCCGATAACCTCTTACGTTCATTCACATATTGTTATCCATCACAAGAAAAAAACATCTCATAATCTTAGCGAGCATGATGACGGAATGTAAAGTGCTTTTGGGAAAGATAACTAACTGTCGTACAAATAACGGTAACTAATATTTTGGAGGGAGTAGGATAAAAATGGAAATATTCTACAAATATTTTCAGCCCAATATAATTGATTGCCAAATTAGAACAGACAACAAGAAAATAGCGTACCATCTTAGTTCTACCACGAAGCGGTGATCCATGAAAGGCTACATTATTCATCAGCCAATAGCCAGTAAACAATGTAATAGGAAAAACAATTAAAAAAGCAGCTATATAAGGCGATATAACAATAGAACCCCAAACAACATCCTCTTTTTTAAAGACAAAATTGTACAAGATAGCATAAAGCAAAATATCAAAAACCGTGTTTGCTCCTCCACAAATCGCATATCTAAATGTATGATAAGGAATTATCTTTTTAAGAAACGGAAAATAAAACCAACTGACTATTTGCTCTATCAATCTTTTCACTTTTTAAAAAATAAAAACGCTTCCAGTGTGCAAACTTACACAAAAATGATTACTTATCAGCGCATAGAATAAAAATGGCTAATTCTTTTTCTAAGGTACGATGAAAAAACATTACAATCCTTTTGGAAAGATCACTAATCTTACTATAATCGAAATGGTATAAATCATATTTCTATCTTTTCCAACGTTTATGGCTCCATAACCAACGATGTGGCTCTTCGTTAATATTCTCGGTCAACAAATCAATATACTTTTGAGTAATCTCTCCTTCTTTAAAAGTCATAGGTTCAGTACACAATGATTTGCATATTATTTTATAATTTCCTTTTGAAGTCTGTGTAATATGCAGATATACAACTGCTGAATCACTGATTCGTGCAAGTTTTTCCATACCAGAAAAAAAGAAAGTTGTTTGATGTAAAAACTCAAATCTGTATTTATCTTCAATTATTCGAGGACATTGATCCGCCAAGAAATAATAAATGGAAGGAGAAGCTTCCTTTTTTAGCATATGGCGTGCTATTGATTTATTCGAGATTAATTTCATACCAAATCGTGATCGAAGTTTTATCATCAATAAATTCGCAGTTCCTGATCGTAATGGTTTATATACTGCATACATATCATGAGAAAGTTTATATGACAAAAAATTAAGCAACTCCCAATTTCCACAATGTCCCATACTGACAACCACATTCTTTCCACTCCGAATAAGATTGTCTATAAGTTCCAGATTTACGAATGTCAGCTTCTTATCAAATTTCTGAGGGGATGTTGATATGCTTTTTATAATCTCTGCAAAATTAGCTGCAAAACAGAGATAGAATTTTTTAACCATGTCATTAACCTCATCATACCTTTTTTCAGGAAATGAACGTGATATGTTTTGCATGACAACGCTTTTTCTGTAACCAAATATGTAATAGGTAAGTACATACAGAAAAGACGAAAATCCATATAAAACGGACATTGGCATCAGACTTACAGAATAAAGAACTCCGTAAGAACCTTTATATGCAATAATCGATAAGATCTTTTTCATATTTACTTATTGTTTAATGTTAAGAATAAAACAATTACAAACAGAACTCTTGGCTTCATGTAGATTATTTTAATTAAATTTGCTACAAATTTACAAGTAGATGTAATTTTGTGCAATGGTGATTGATAATTATTTTTTATTTTATGCATGGAAGTTGTAGAAAATAGAGGATGATGAGTAAAGAAATTTCAAACAAATTGTTTATTAGTATTCATACCGTAAACAGACATCGCCAAAATATTTGGGGAAAGATGAAGGTTGATAACCTATCGGAGGTAATCAACTATATTCAAAAATTAAGATTATTGACATGATGAAAATCTCATCTGTGATGTAAGTCACCCTACTGTCAATATAGCTTATTACCTTTACAAGTAAAATATAATACATTAATTTTTCAGTAATGAAAAATAGAATCTTGCAATTATTCCTATCACGCCAACAGAACTTTCTGTCAATCCGAATTTGTGGGATGATAAAGACGAGCAAATTAAGAGCAAGGTCGTTTGTTCCGACGAACTACGTGATGAGATTGATAATGGAGTTCGCAATTTGAAATCCTATATTGAAAAAGAATACCGGCTCGTCGAAAAAGAGAATGTAACTAAAGATTGGCTGAAAACCACTGTGGATAAGTATTATAACCCCAAGAAATATTTTGTGCCGGAAGCAGTTGAAATAAAACCGATTTTTCAACAACTATTAGACGAGTTCCTGCTCAAACATAAATTATCGGAGGTTCGGAAGAAAAACTTTCGTGTTATCTGTCGTGCTATGATGCGTTACGAATTATTTGTTCGAACAATCAAACGCGGACAAAAGTCATTTGCTTTGGATATCGATACTGTTACTGCTGACACCTTGCATGACATGCATGATTTTTTAGAGAACGAACATATCTACTACAAGAAATATCCGGCAATCTATGAACAGATACCGGAAAAGCGCATTCCACAACCGAGAGGCAAGAACACATTAATAGATTGTTTTTGCCGAATCCGTACATTCTTTTTGTGGTGCCATGAAAAGAAAAAGACAACTAACAGACCGTTCGACCAATTCCGTATTGACGAATGTACATACGGTACGCCGGTTTATATCACACTTCAGGAACGGGATCGCTTATTTGAAAAAGATTTATCTGATCATCCACAATTGGAAATCCAACGTGATATTTTTGTTTTTCAGAGTCTTATCGGTTGTCGTGTTGGGGATTTGTACCGGATGACTAAAAGCAACGTTGTCAATGGAGCTATTGAGTACATTCCACGTAAGACTAAAGAAGGAAATCCGGTAACTGTTCGTGTTCCACTGAATGAAAAGGCAAAGGCGATATTGGAAAAGTACAAAGATTGTGAGAGCAAAAAATTATTACCGTTCATTTCGGAGCAGAAATATAATGACGCAATCAAAAGGGCATTTAAGTTGGCTGGGATAGACCGGATTGTAACCATACTTGACCCGCTGACCAATGAAGAGGTAAAGAAACCTTTGTATGAAGTTGCAAGCAGCCACATGGCAAGACGGACGTTTATCGGTAATATCTATAAAAAAGTAAAAGACCCGAATTTGGTCGGCGCATTGAGCGGACATAAGGAAGGGAGCAAAGCTTTCAACCGATATAGAGAGATTGACGAGGATATGAAAAAAGAGTTGGTTAGTATGTTAGACTAATACAATATGTCCGAAATTTACCGTATATTTCGGACGAAAATTAGAGTTTTCTTTGCCATGTCCGAAATTTACCGTATATTTCGGACGAATTTCAATAAATGAATGAATGGATAAAGGTATTGCACCGGTAATAAAAGAAAGAATATCGCAAATAGAAAAAGGCAACCTTTTTACTATTAGTGACTTTTCTGATTTAAATAATGATGATGTTGTTACACGAACTCTTTCACGTTTACAAAAAGAGGGTAGAATTGTTCGAGTAGCATCCGGTATCTATATGACTCCAAAAGTAACCAAGTTTGGCATACTATTTCCTACGATTGATAAAATTGCCTATAAAATTGCTGAACGAGACAAGGCACAAATTATGCCAACTGGCAGTACCGCATT
>JAISDJ010000264.1 GCA_031264865.1 Tannerellaceae bacterium
ATGCCGAAGAATGGCATATTTCTCCGGTAGACAGTATGTGGTATAAAGGCGGTGTGAAACAACCATTTCGTGCGGTCGGAGAGGCCGGTAAACAAGGAGAAACCGCTCCCTCTCCGGAAATGTTCAAGAAGGGTGAAGGCAAATATTATTGGATAGTATTCAGGTGGGATGGTGATACAAATGATTTTATACCGGATACGCTTGATGATAGAAAGGGATGTGAGCCGCTTTACAGTTATAATACCTATGTGGTGGACAGAACTAGTTATTATGAATTACATGTATGGGTGGAAGATCCGGATACGCCGGGTAACAGTAAATATGATATAATAAGGTTGCCTAAAGAGGGCGTTACAAATCCTTTCCTTGAGTTTTTAGGCTATGATCGTATCAGAAACCCTAAAAGTCCTATTTCATTGGGAGGGATTAAAAATGAGATCGATTTCTTTTATTGGCACTTATCAGGTATTCATAATGCAACCGACGGAGGCGTTACAGACATATGGGTAGGACGGAAGACCGTTAAAAAGCATCAGGTGCTTACAACCTTGGAAAGAGATAGCGCTGCTGCAATCATCAGAACCAATTTGCCCAATACTTCCTGGAAATTAATACTAAAAGATTCACAAGGCGAATTATTATTACCTATAAACTTTGGAACTCCTGTTAGACATGAAGGTAATTTAACGAAAGCATCAAGTAATGATTTAATCTACATCCTGCAAATGGGTGGAGTACAAGACACATTCCCAAGTGCACTCGATTATGATTCCAAATTTAAAAAGGACGGTGGAAATGGGCTCGTTTATTCATTAATAGATACAGTGACCGGTATCAATTCCGGCTATAAAGCCTTTATATC
The DNA here is from genome assembly GCA_031264865.1 of Tannerellaceae bacterium. Taxonomy (GTDB): domain Bacteria; phylum Bacteroidota; class Bacteroidia; order Bacteroidales; family Tannerellaceae; genus DFXE01. Next base: position 863 of record JAISDJ010000264.1, read on the forward strand.
TCAACATGCAGGAAATAATGGTGACCTACCAAGAGCAATCCTGTCAACTATTGGTGAGAAACAAGGAACGGATAAGGAATATCAGGTAAGTATAGGTGATACTCTTAAAATAGGGTTTACCAATGCTGATTACTTATATGATTATTATATTGAAGCGGTGGATCCTACGCAAGCAGCTAAGTTCGGTTTTACTGTCTACAAGACCAATGGTACGTTCAAAGTAACTCAGACAGATCCGGATGAAAAATTCAAAGCTATCATTTATGAATTGCATTATAATGGCAAGTTCTTTAAAGATACTGTTACAATAAAGCCAATAGTAGCAGTAGCAACCCCATAAGTTATCGTACATTATATAAATAGAGAAGCGGAACTGATACTAAACAGTTCCGCTTTTTTTGTCTGCCTTACTTAATTCCTTATTTTTACAGAGCGATCTCATTCCATTTTCCTGCGATCAGTTCTCTTGTGGAGCGGAAGCCGAGTTGTTTTAACAAGGTAAGCGCTTCGGGTCGGCCGTCGTTTACCAGATCGGGGGTGTGGCAATCGGAATTGACCATGACCGGGATGTTTCGTTCAAGTAGTAACGGCAGGTAGTTCAGGTGGGGGAATGTTTTGTTTTTGGAGGTAAGTATCTTTGTGTTTATTTCTACCATGACTCCTTTTTCGGCAATCAAATCAAGACAGGCGGTAAACATATCCCGGTACCACTTTTCCGCAACCAACGATTCCCGGTAATTTTCGCCGTTCATATATACCTTATCTATATGCCCGACGATGTCTATCCCGCCGGATTCGACCATTTGCATGGTGGAATCGTAGAAGTGTTTTACTAATCTTCGCAGGTCGCCGGAATAATGGTGGTCGACAGCTTCTTTATAATTGGAAAAGGCTCCATCTATGCAGGCCATGTTTGCTTCGCTCAATGGGTTGGCTATCGGCAGGAAATGTACGGAGCCGATGCGGTAATCTAATGGTAATTCCTGAAAATAAGGAATGGAAGGATTATATGTCCCATCCAGATAATCAATTTCCAGGCCGGTATATATTTCCAGCCTGTCTTTGTATTTCTCCTTCAATCGGTTGATTTCGGCTATGTATTCGGGCATGTCATCCACCGGCATATTCCAGAATGTTTCAAATGGGAGAGGGGAGTGGGACGAGAATCCATACGCCCGAAAACCTTTTGAAACGGCAAATTTCACAAAATCTTCGGGCGCACTTCTTCCGTCACAGAAAGTACAGTGACTATGGTAATTACTTAATAACATGTAGCTCTTTTCCTACTTTGATGAAGGCTTCAATCGCTTTGTCGAGATGCTCTTTTTCGTGTCCGGCTGATAATTGTACACGGATGCGGGCTTGTTCTTTTGGCACTACCGGATAGTAGAAGCCGGTAACATAAATACCTTCTTCCTGCATGCGGGCGGCAAAATCCTGTGATAGTTTGGCATCGTACAGCATAACGGCGCAAATAGCCGATTGCGTGGGCTTGATGTCGAAGCCGGCGGCTATCATCTTATCGCAAAAATAGGTTACGTTGCCTGCTAATTTTGTATGGAGTGCGTCGCTTTCCCCTAACATTTTAAACATCTCCAAGCTGGCCCCCACGATGGAAGGCGCTAATGAATTGGAGAATAGGTAAGGACGTGAACGCTGGCGCAACA
>JAISDJ010000321.1 GCA_031264865.1 Tannerellaceae bacterium
TTTATATCCGGGCATTTCGGTCTACTATTTTGATTACGTTGTAGAGTTCGGTTACATCGTTTAGGTTTAGTTTCAGGTCGCTGAAGATGGGGTTTAGCGAGTGGCATACGATGTCGCCGGTTTCTACGTTGTGATCGGTTATTTGTTTTACGATGATTCCTTCCGTTTTGGATACGACTACGAAGTACCAGTCTCTTATATGTAGCTTGCTGGTCCAGAGGTCGGGTCGTACGTCGCGGCATAAGATTTTATCGCCGTCGTAGAGGGCGTTTCGGCTTTCGTCGTCCATGCTGTCGCCTTCTACTTCGAATACGCGGTATTTGCCTTTATAGTTTTTGTCTACGATTACGGGGATGGTGGGGAGTTCGTCGAGGTATTCGCTGTCGCCATACCCTGTGAGGTAGCCTGCGCGGGCGTGGATCGGCACGAAGGGGACGCTCATGTATTTGATCTCGTTTACCGGACGAGCGCTTTTTATCATTTCGCCTTTACCGGTTAATAGCCAGTCCGATGATATGTGCGGTTCGGCTATCAGTATCTTCTCCAGCGTATCTGTTTTAGGGATCGCTCCCTTCTTGATTATGTCGTTCAACGAGGTTTGGGCCACCCCTACTTTCGCCGCAAAGGCCCGTATACTTCGTATTCCACTGTTTTCGTAAACGCTTTTAATTCTTTCGTTAATAGACTTTTGCATAACTAATTTATTTAGAATCATTATGAATAACCGCAAACCATATATTTTTAACGAAAATAACAAAAAGATGAACGGTAAACCGATTATATTTGTATTCTCGTTACAGTAAGCCTTTTATCGAGGCATCATTGAAACAAAACAGACTTCAAAAATAATAAAAAATGAAAGACGTAATCACAAATCGGGCAAAAAGGATCATATTAACACATACACAATCATGAAAAAGGCGAGAATAAAAGACCTGCTACCAGGCAAAACAGTAACGATCGTGCAGCTATCCAAGCTGGTTGATATCAGCGAATATAAGAAGCTCTTAGAGGGTGAAACGATTCACAAGTGGGAGCATACCAAAAGTGGAATGAAAGAGATAAAGCTATTGGCCGTATAAAAGCTACTTCGTAGGAGTTATGCCATATAGCGTTAGGGCAATGGTGAAGGAAGTATTTTCTACACGTACCTTATTATACCAGATGCGGGAGAACACACCCAGGGCGGCATCTCGTAAGTCATTTGCACCAATGCTTCCTTTTTTCATAAAGTCGAGCCCGAAAGCTTTACACGAAAAGTCGATAAAGCTTCTCAAATCATCTCTGATTTCATCTATATTACTAATGAAAACCAAATCATACTGTTTGTTTTCATATTGAAGAATTTCAACTTTGAAGAAAGTAGACAATTCTAATTCGGGAAGTTCCAATTCAAATATTTCTATCGGACAACCGTCAGAACCTCTGCCTTTTCGTACGGATTTGGGGTCGTATTTAAAAATATCGTATATATTAACGGTAAAGAAATCTGCAATATCCTCCTTCTCTTTCTGCTTTTTTGGGGAAAAAACAACTGGCTTGGGAATTTCCCTTTGTATAGGAAGAACAACTGGCGTTTCTACGTTTTGAGTCTTTTCAGTTACAGGCTCTTTCTTTATATTTAATGACGTTTGTGAATTATTTTTTCTGAACTTAAAAAATCCCATATAAAAGTTATTGGTAAAATTATGGCTGCAAAGATATAAATATCAGAATATAAATCTCTATTATTTGAATGATTTTTGGTTTTAATTCCGTTTCTTTGCACCAAATCTATGGTTATGCCCAACGAACAACAGATGGTGCTCCGTACGGAGGATCTGGTAAAAAAATATAGAACACGTACCGTTGTAAACCATGTCTCTATCTACGTAGAACAAGGTGAGATAGTAGGTTTACTAGGTCCGAATGGCGCAGGAAAAACAACTACCTTTTATATGACGGTAGGATTGGTTACACCCAACGAAGGAAAGATATACCTGAATGAAGAGGAGATAACCAAATTTCCTGTATACAAGCGAGCACGCAACGGAATTGGTTACCTTGCTCAGGAAGCATCTATCTTCCGGAAGATGACAGTGGAGGATAATATCCGCTCTGTTCTTGAAATGACCGACAAACCAACCGATTACCAAAAAGAGAAGCTGGAAAGCCTGATTGCCGAGTTTGGCTTGTCTAGAGTACGAAAGAACCTGGGCGACCAATTGTCGGGAGGTGAACGGCGGCGTGCGGAAATAGCCCGTTGCCTGGCTATCGACCCTAAGTTTATTATGCTCGACGAGCCTTTTGCCGGAGTAGACCCCATCGCCGTGCAGGATATTCAGGCAATCGTAGCAAAACTGAAGCATAAAAACATCGGCATATTGATTACAGACCATAATGTATACGAAACATTGAGCATTACCGACCGGGCTTACCTGCTGTTCGAAGGAAAAGTGTTGTTCCAGGGAACGGCGGAACAACTGGCCAACAATGAGATCGTACGCGAGAAATACCTGGGCAAAGACTTCCAACTGAGGAAGAAAAAATTCTAAGCGCGCTGTAAACGCTTACGTAAAGAATTTGCACAAAAATAAAAAAAGATACAACTTATTGTTGTTACAATTGCAAAAGACGATATCTCCCACTCCTGAATTTCGCCCGATATATAGACGTTTTCCTTCAGATTACCATTAGACATTCCTATAACGGCCACCGCATTATTGCAGAAATGCGCCAGTATCGGTATCCAGATGTTTTTACTCCAGTATAAAAGATACCCGAAATAGGCACCCAATAACATGCGAGGTATCAGTCCGAGAAACTGCATATGGACAACGCTGAATATAAAGGCTATGCTCCAGATAACGACATGGTGGCTTTTAAACCATCTTTCTACAATCCGCTGCAAAGCACCCCGGAAAAAGAACTCTTCCGTTACAGCAGCTATAATGGCTATTACAAACAGATTAAGGAGAATAGCTTCCAGGCTCGTATCAGATAAAAAAATGGCGGTAAGCCTTTCGGCTTCTTCCTCAATCAGCTCCAAAAACGGGGGAAGTCTAATAATACCGCTATCAAAAATACTTTTATTTAAAAAGCCGGTCAATGTGATGGCAGGCGACAACAAAAGCACGCTGACAAACGTAAGCAACGCCGTCTTTATACCAGGAAATCGTTTGATAAAAAGGTAATCACCCGGTTCTTTGCTGCACAGAAAGGCAACGAGGAAGGCAGGCACCAGAAACGTACATATTTCCGATACGGCCTGAATAGATCGTAATATTCCGGGATCTTCCAGATTACAAAACGGGTCAAAAACTATCGAGGCGGCGAGAGCAAGTACATTGCCTACCATAGCAGAAATCACCAGCCATCCCAATGGGACAAAGGTTGGGTATCCGGCATGCATTCCTTTTAATTTCATAATCGTATCTTAAAAAATGGGCTTAAAGATAAACACTTTTATTAAAATCTCATAACTTTTTTTCAAAAAGGTAGGCATGAATTATAAAGTAACCATCACTCCAACTTGGCATGTGTGGGTTCGGAATGGTGCGGAGTATAATAGCCGTTTGATACAAGAATGTACCAAGCTCGTAGATTAGCGCTATCCGGCTCTATCGCCCTCAAAGCCGGATGGGACAACAACTACCTGATAAAACTGATCAAAAATTAGATGCATTTACCCTGACTGTCCTCAGATAAATGTTGGTTAATAGAAAAAATATTTCTAAATTTGACAAAAAACTCAATCTGTATGCTAACTTTATGTATACAAATTTATATTAGATGTATAATTTAAAATGAAAAAAACATGAAAAGATTAGTTTATTTATTATCTTTACTAACATTATCTATTGTTAGTTTTTTGTCTTGTTCACAAGACAATGATGTGTCAAATAATGTTGAACCTAAGTATACAACAAGATTGGATGCGAATTTAATTTTAGTTAATTATCTTGAGTTGATTGAGGATAAATATGTTTTAAATATCTCTCTTCAAGAAGCAAAAGAAATTGGAATATCTACTGAAATGTATATTAATACACAAAATGAAATTCAGGAGACGAATGAAATCATAAAAAGAACAAAAAGTGCAAATCAGGAGATTCAGCTTACAGACCCTCAAGAGGCTTTAAAATTACTCAAATCAGGAGATATTGTGAAAAAAGAATATAAAAGTACATTTCCTCCGAGGGGTTCTTTATCGTCTACTGATCAAATGGCCCGGTTTATGCCATATATTGCACGGAAAGAATTATTTTCAATATACAATTTGCGAGATTAAAAGATTAAACCTAATTTTGCAGCCTAAAATTCGATATTATAACAATTTAATAATCATCAGGAATGAATATTTCACTCAAAAACAATGATGATGCCATAAGTGGTGTTCTGAAATTAGAAGTGGTAAAGGCTGATTATGCAGATCAGGTAGAGAAGAGTTTACGTAGTTTTCGACAAAAAGCGAATATATCCGGTTTTCGTAAAGGAATGGCGCCAATGGGAATGATTAAGAAAATGTATGGAAAATCTGTATTGGGCGAAGAAGTAAATAAACTTGTGTCTGAAAATGTATTTAAATACATACGCGAGAATGATCTGAATATCCTAGGCGAACCCTTACTCAATAAAACAGAACAGGGAGAAATAGATTTTGATAACCGGGAGGATTTTGATTTTTATTTCGATATAGCCTTTGCTCCTACATTTAATATCGACTTAAATAAACGAGACAAACTGCCGTATTATCAAATAACGATAGATGATGATACGCTGGAAAAGCAAATAGACTCCTACCGCGAAAGCTATGGAACATACGATGATACGGCAGAGATTGCAGAAGAAAAGGATTTGATAAAAGGCCTTGTTACGGAGTTGGAAAACGGATTGCCCAAAGAAAATGGCATGGTAGTTGAAGAAGCCATTCTGATGCCTATGTATATCAAAGACGAAGAAGAAAAGAAGAAGTTTATCGGAGCCGACAAAAACAGCGTAATCACCTTCAATCCTTCCAAAGCTTACGAAGGGGCCGAAGCCGAAATCGCTTCTTTCCTGAAAGTAGATAAATCAACTGTTGGCGATATTGCAAATGATTTTACTTTTGAAATCAATGAAATCACGCATCACCAGAAAGCCGAAATGAACCAGGAGTTGTTCGACAAAGTATTTGGTGAAGGAAAAGTGGCAACAGAAGAAGAATTCAGAAATAAAGTGAAAGAATCCATTGGCGAACGGTTCGCTCCGCAGAGTGATTATAAATTCCTCTTAGACATTCGTAAGTTATTACTGAAAAAGGCCGGAGACGTGAACTTTGCCGATGATATCCTGAAACGTTGGTTAATGGCTTCGAGCGAAAAAAGAACAGAAGAACAACTGGAAGAAGAGTATCCTCAGATTATTGAAGACTTGAAATATCACCTGATAAAAGAAGATCTTGTGAAAAAGAACAACATTAAGGTGGAAGACGAAGATATACAATCATTGGGAAGGCGTGTGGCCCAATCTCAAATTGCACAATATTACGGCATGCTTTCTATTCCGGAAGATGTTTTAGACAATTATGCGAAGGAGATGCTAAAAAACGAACAAACTCTCCAGAACGTAGTAAACCGTGCCATAGACGACAAATTGGCGGCTTGGCTGAAAGATAAAGTTAAATTGGATGTTAAAGAAGTTTCTTTCGACGATTTTAATAAACTAATTGACGACGAAAAACAATAAATAAGCCTAATAAAGCACTGTATAACAGCAAAAAGGGATTTCTTTCCAAAAAAAGCGCCTGCGGATTACAAATTAATTGTTTCTTTCAGAAATTTATTTATAACTTTGTTATCCGTATTTTACGTAAAGGAGGGAAATCCCTTCTTTATGTCTTTATAATACAGAATACTAATTAAGATTTTTAAAAAAATGGAAGATTTTAAAAAATATGCTACAAAGCATTTAAAGATGAACAGTAATGCATTAGACAGTTACATAAATATAACGAGCGATTATATCTCTCCAACTATTATTGAAGAACGTCAGTTGAATGTAGCCCAATTGGATTTATTTTCCCGATTTATGATGGACCGCATAATTTTTCTGGGAACTCTGGTAAACGACTATACCGCCAATGTAATCCAGGCGCAATTGTTATACCTAGACTCCAGTGATCCCGGCAAAGATATATCTATCTATATAAACTCCCCCGGAGGATCTGTCTATGCCGGATATGGCATCTACGACACCATGCAGTTCATTGGCTCGGATGTATCTACTATTTGTACCGGTATAGCTGCCTCTATGGCTTCAGTATTGCTGGTGGCCGGAGCCAAAGGAAAACGTTTTGCATTACCTCATTCACGTGTGATGATCCATCAACCGATGAGTGGGACACAAGGACAAGCCTCAGACATGGAGATTGCAGTTCGTGAAGTACTTAAAGTAAAGAAAGAACTTTACACAATTATTGCAAACCATTCGGGGCAACCTTACGACAAAGTTGAGAAAGACGGAGATCGCGATTATTGGTTGGATTCTGCAGAAGCCAAAGAATACGGTATGATCGACGATGTATTAATACGTAAATAAAACAGGAACGAGTTAGATTTTCATATGGCAAAATCAGATGAAATATGCACTTTTTGCGGAAGAAACAGCCGCGATGTTAATATGCTTATAAATGGTCTTTCCGGCGCTATCTGTGATGATTGTGTGCAACAAGCTTATGAGATTGTGCAAGAACAAGCAGCGCTGGCCCACAAAAACCCCTTTGGATTAAACCAACATGAGCTCCCTAAGCCGGAAGATATAAAGAGTTTTTTAGATCAATATGTAATCGGACAAGATGATGCCAAACGTTATCTTTCCGTGTCTGTCTACAACCATTATAAACGTTTGTTGCAGAAGATAACCACCGATGATGTAGAGATTGAAAAATCGAACATTATCATGGTAGGAGCCACCGGAACAGGTAAAACCCTCTTGGCGCGTACGATTGCAAAACTACTTCAGGTGCCGTTCTCCATCGTCGACGCTACGGTACTAACCGAAGCAGGATATGTAGGAGAAGATATAGAAAGTATCCTAACGCGCTTGCTCCAGGCCGCAGATTATGATGTAGAAGCTGCGCAGCGTGGAATTGTATTTATTGATGAGATAGATAAAATCGCCCGTAAAAGCGATAATCCTTCCATTACCCGCGATGTAAGCGGAGAAGGAGTTCAACAAGGCCTGTTGAAATTATTAGAAGGTTCGATTGTTAATGTCCCTCCCCAGGGCGGACGTAAACATCCCGAACAAAAAATGATTGCCGTAGATACCAAAAATATTTTGTTTATTTGCGGAGGCGCATTCGACGGGATAGAAAAGAAAATTGCCCAGCGTTTAAATACGCGCGTAGTAGGTTATGCAGCAAATAAAGAGTCGAACTTAGTAGACAGAAACAATTTATTGCAATACATTACGCCTACCGACTTGAAAAGTTTTGGATTGATCCCGGAAATCATAGGACGTCTTCCTATTCTTACCTATTTGAATCCGTTAGATAGAAAAACGCTCCGGAGTATCTTGACAGAGCCGAAAAATTCTATCATCAAACAATATATAAAACTGTTTGAAATGGATGAGATTCAATTGACGTTTGATGAAGACGTATTTGAATTTATTGTAGACAAAGCATTGGAGTTTAAACTGGGAGCTCGTGGTTTACGTTCTATTGTTGAAGCTATTATGATGGAAGCAATGTATAGCATGCCTTCGCAGAGTAAAAAGATGCTCCATGTTACATTGACCTATGCACAGGATAAATTTGAAAAATCAGACAGAAACCGTTTGTTAATTGCATAGCATTTAATATAGTCTATTTTTTAAACTATGGTAGAAAAGGATTATCTAACTGAAAAACTGAAGTTACACTTTGGCTTTGGCACTTTTAAAGGGACACAAAAGGCTATTATCGAAAACGTATTAGACGGAAATGATACCTTTGTGTTAATGCCTACTGGAGGTGGAAAGTCATTATGTTATCAGTTACCCTCGCTTTTGATGAAAGGAACGGCAATTGTCATTTCTCCGTTAATTGCTTTAATGAAGAACCAAGTCGACGCTATGAGAAACTTCAGCGAAGAGGACGGTGTTGCGCATTTTTTGAATTCTTCTTTGAATAAATCGGCGATCGACCAAGTAAAAGAAGATCTTTTAAGCGGACGTACGAAACTTTTATACGTAGCACCCGAATCACTCACTAAAGAAGATAATATCGACTTCCTGCGTCAGATTCACATTTCATTTTATGCTGTGGATGAAGCGCATTGCATCTCGGAGTGGGGACATGATTTCCGCCCGGAATATCGTCGTATCCGTCCGATAATAAATGAAATAGGTAAACGACCCTTGATCGCTCTGACGGCTACGGCAACCCCAAAAGTGCAGCATGACATCCAGAAGAATCTTGGAATGATTGACGCAACGGTGTTTAAATCATCATTCAATCGCCCGAATCTCTACTATGAGATCCGTCAGAAAGGAAACGATGTAGACAGAGAGATCATAAAGTATATCAAGGCTAATGATGGTAAGTCCGGCATCGTTTATTGCTTAAGCCGGAAAAAAGTGGAAGAGTTTGCCGACATATTGAAAGCAAATGGCATAAAAGCATTATCGTATCATGCCGGGATGGAATCACAACAGCGCACGGCCAACCAAGACGCTTTTCTTATGGAAGAAGCAGACGTGATCGTTGCAACAATTGCTTTTGGGATGGGCATCGATAAGCCGGATGTACGTTATGTGATCCATTACGACATACCCAAAAGCCTTGAAGGCTACTATCAGGAAACAGGAAGGTCCGGACGTGATGGCGGAGAAGGGCAATGTATCGCCTTTTATGCCTATAAAGACCTTCAAAAGCTGGAAAAATTTATGCAGGGGAAACCTATTGCCGAACAAGAAATTGGAAAGCAATTACTCCTCGAAACAGCCGCCTATGCCGAAACGGCCATGTGCCGAAGAAAGGTTTTATTACACTATTTTGGAGAAGAATTTACTGAAGATAACTGTGGAAATTGTGATAATTGTTTGAATCCTAAAAAGCAAGTGGAAGCAAAAGATTTGTTGAGTGCCGTACTTGAAGTTATAAGTACACTAAAAGAGAAATTTAAAACAGAGTACATAATTAATGTATTATTGGGTAACGAAACTGCCGAAATCCAATCCTATAAACATAATGAGTTGGAAGTTTTCGGATCAGGCCAGGATGAAGACGAAAAAACCTGGAACGCAGTGATAAGACAAGCCCTTATTGCCGGCTATCTTACAAAAGACATTGAAAATTATGGCTTGTTAAAGATGTCCGAAAAAGGGAAGGCGTTTATGAAAAAACCCGAATCGTTCAAAATTATTAAAGATAATGAATTTGAAGAAGAGGAAGAAGATGTGCCCGTACGTGGAGGAGCTACATGCGCTGTAGATCCCATCCTTTACTCTATGATGAAAGATCTTCGTAAGAAACTTTCTAAACGACTGGAAGTACCTCCGTTTGTTATTTTCCAGGATCCTTCTTTGGAAGCTATGGCAACAACTTATCCTGTTACCCTGGAGGAACTGCAAAACATACCCGGTGTAGGAGCCGGAAAAGCAAAACGGTATGGAGAAGAGTTTATTACACTAATACGCAGGCATGTAGAAGAAAACGAGATAGAGCGTCCCGAGGACTTACGTGTTCGGACAGTTGCCAATAAGTCGAAACTCAAAGTTTGGATTGTTCAAAGCATCGACCGAAAAATTGCATTGGATGATATTGCACTAACAAAGGGATTGGAATTTACCGAATTGCTGGATGAAATTGAAGCGATCGTTTATTCCGGTACACGTATAAATATCGACTACTTCCTGAACGATATCATGGATGAAGACCACATTGAAGATATCTATGAATATTTTAAAGATTCCGAAACGGATGATCTGGAAGAAGCGATAGAAGAACTGGGAAGTAATTACACGGAAGAGGAAATACGCCTGGTTCGTATCAAGTTCCTTTCGGAAATGGCCAACTAAGTAATCGTTTGTAAATGATCTGTTTTATCAGCAAATATTCGCATTACATTATTAAAAAATATGAAATAAGCATAGCCCGTATACTTTTTTAAAGAGCATTTCGTTTGTATAATGATATTTTATAATGTAATTATGTAATATGGAAAAACAATTCTTGATGAAGAAGATACTGATTTTATCATTTGTATTTATTGGTTTTGTAGCAAAGGCTCAGTTGCCCGAAGACTCTGTTATAATGACGGTAGCAGGTAAACAAATTTCACTTGCTGAGTTCGAATTTATAGCTAAGAAGAATAATGAAGTAGACTTCTCTAATGAGAAAGCATTAAAGGAGTATAGTGAACTGTTTAAAAACTTCAAACTAAAAGTAGCCGAAGCCGAGAGTTTAGATATTGATAAATTGAGGAAATTCATTACTGAATTATCCGGTTATGAAGCTCAACTGAGAATGAGTTATTTAACCGATAATAAAGGAGAAGAAGAAGTTATTCGCGTTTTATACGACAGAGCGAAAGAATATCTAGAGCTAAGTCAGATTGTAATTCCGATTCTTAGTCCTCAATACCTGGCAAAAGATACTGTTGAACCCTATAAACAAGCCATGCAAGTTTATGAACGCATTAAAAATGGCGCCGACTTTGATCAGGTTGGAAAAGAACTTTACGATGAATATCTGAATTGCCGTCGTAACAGTAACGATGCAAATAAAGCTTGTTTTCAGGCAATCTATGAAGACATACCCTGCTTTCAGATATTGCAAAAATTAAAAGTTTTTGAAGAAAAAGCCTATTCAATGAAAGTAGGCGAAGTTTCCTTACCCATACGTTCGGCGGAAGGTTATCATTTGATTAAAATAAAAGACAGGAAAAAATATCCGGAATTGCATCGTGTTCTGTATATTGGTCTTGCCTTTAAAAACGATTCGATAACCCGTACAAAAGAAGAAGTCCAAAAACTAGCCGACGAAGTGTATCAAAAAGCATTAGCCGGAGAAGACTTCTCATTGTTAGCACAAAAATATTCTTCAGATAAAAGCAATAATACCGGCATGCTGCCTCCTGTAAAACCCGGAGAATTAATGAAGCCGCTGGAAGAAATCGTTTATACTTTATCAACCCCAGGTGAAGTGTCAAAGCCTTATATGACAGAATATGGTTGCCATATATTTAAGTTGGTAGAAATAATTCCCAACCCATCTTTTGAAGACGAAAAAGAGAAGATGCGAACGACCATACGGCGCGACGACCATAATTTTGACTTATTCAAGACTTTTGATGAGCGCTTAAAGAAAGAATACAACTATACCTTTTATCCGGAAGCCTACGCCGAATTGGAAAAACTGGCCGAAGATTATTTTCCAAGTAGCAACGAGTTTTTTAATAAAGCAGTGGATATGAAGCAAACAGTAGCCGTTATTAACGGAATAGAGTTTCCTCAATCGGAGCTTGCCTATTACATGAATCGTTTCCCATATTCGACAAAACCATACGCAGGTGACTTCATGAAAGAGGTATACGACCTTTTCGTCAGGGATATTGTAACAACACTGGAAAAGGAAAATATGGTAGTAAAACATCCCGAAATTCCTTATCTGCTTCAGGAATACCGAGACGGAATGTTGTTGTTTGAAATCAGCAATTTAATGGTTTGGAGCCATCCTGTTGAAGAACAAGCAACCTTAGAAAAAAATTGGATTAAGGAACTAAACGAAAAGTATCCTGTGAAAATTAATCGGAAATTGCTGAAAAAGCTAAAAACAACTAAGAAGTAAAGATGAGAACCGGCTTCCTCCTTTTTATATTCCTGTTTTTGTATTGTTCGTGCAGGAACGCTCGAACAATTGACGATGCCAATATCATAGCGGTAGTAAAAGACAAAGTACTTTATAGTACCGAAATATCATCCTTAATTCCTCGGGGAACCTCTTCGGCCGATAGCCTGCTTCTTGCCGAAAATTACGTAAAGAAATGGATTAAAGACGCTTTGATATACGATGTTGCTTTACGTAATTTAGGAAATGAAAAAAAAGAGATAGAGAAACTAGTGGATGATTATCGTTCTTCACTTTATCGATACCGTTATCAGGAAAAATTGATCTGGGAGAGACTTTCGGCCAATATCAGAGAAAGCGATAAGCTTAATTATTACGACGAAAATCATACTAAGTTTGTTTTAGACAAAAGCTTAATAAAAGGATTGTTTCTTAAAATACCGATTGATGCTCCCAATTTATCAGATGTAAAAAGCTGGTATAAATCGAGTTCGGAAGAGTCGTTAGAAAAAATTGAGAAGTATAGTGTGCAAAATGCAACTATTTATGATTACTTTTACGACAGATGGATTGATTTTGGCGAAGTGATGAGTAATATCCCGCTTCATATATCAAATTCCAACCAGTTTTTAAAGAACAATAAAACGATAGAAGTAACCGATAGCAGCTTTTGTTATCTGTTAAATATTAAAGAGTATATTCCTGCCGGTAACGTGGCGCCTTATGATTATGCAGAAGCGCAGGTGGTAGAGATGTTGATCAATCAACAAAAAATGGATTTCTTAAAGAACTTTGAAAACGAACTGTATAACGATGCGGTTAAAAATGGAGAAGTTGTTTTTGGAAAAGAATCACAAGAAATTAATAATGAAATGAAGTAAATGTGATGAAGAAGTTTTATGTATTATTTGTGCTTGTTTGTAGCCCTCTTTATATGATAGCTCAAGACAATGTAATCGACGAAATCGTAGGGGTAGTGGGTGATGATGCTATATTGCGTTCGGATATAGAAACACAACGCTTATATATGCAAAATGAAGGCCAACGCATGGAAGGCGACCCTTATTGCGTTATACCGGAACAAATGGCCATTCAGAAATTGTATTTAAATCAGGCGAAGATAGACAGTGTGGAGGTGGGCGAAACACAAGTGCTTCAAAACGTAGAACAATGGATGAATTGGGCTGTGAACCAATTTGGCTCCAAAGAAAAAATGGAAGAATATTTCAATAAAAAATATTCACAGATTAAAGACGAGCGGAAAGAGATGGTACGCGAACAGCAGATTATCCAACAGATGCAACGTGGATTAGTGGGCGATATTAAACTAACGCCTTCCGACGTAAGAAAGTTTTACAACCAAATCCCCAAAGACAGTCTGCCCATCATACCGGCAACCGTAGAGGTTCAAGTTGTAACCCTGGAACCTAAAATACCTTTTGAAGAAACAGATGCAATTAAATCCCGTTTACGTGATTTTACCGAACAAATTACAACCGGGAAAATGGCATTTTCCACCATAGCGCGTATGTATTCCGAAGATAAGGAATCGTCTACACGGGGAGGAGAATTAGGATTTAGAAGTAAAACAAGTTTGCTTCCGGAGTTTGCCAATGTGGCTTTTAATTTGAACGACTCCAAACGGGTTTCTAATATTGTTGAAACAGAATATGGTTTTCATATCATACAATTAATAGAAAAACGTGGAGACCGTATAAACTGTCGCCATATACTATTACGCCCTAAAGTGTCGGACAAAGAAATATCGGAGGTAACCACCCGCTTGGATTCGCTATACAACGATATACAAGCGAATAAATTATCGTTTGAAGAAGCGGCAACTTTCGTTTCGTATGATAAAGATACCCGGAATAATAAAGGTTTAATGGTGAATCAAAACTATGAAAGTAGCAACTACGGAACGCCTAAGTTCGAGATGCAGGAACTCCCACAGGAAATGGGTAAGATTGTTTACGACATGCAAGTAGGCGAGATATCCAAACCTTTCACCATGATTACCAACAATCAAAAGGATGTGGTAGCCATCGTGAAATTAAAGGCACGGACAGAAACGCATAAAGCGAATATGACAGACGACTATCAAGCATTGAAAACAATGGTTGAAAATCGTAAAAAAGATGAGTTGCTCAAGAATTGGATTACTCAAAAGCAGAAAACGACGTATGTCCGTATCAGCGACAGATGGCGTAACTGCGATTTTCAATTTCCCGGCTGGATTAAAGAATGAGGATAACAGATAAATTAGTTTTAAGTATAGCATTCCATTTGCTTTTCTTTTGTGCCGTTGCACAAACGCAGGATACGATTGCTCCTCAGACAACAAAGGTGTACCTGGAGCACGCCAATACGTTATCTTTCAATAAAGACATAAACCCGGATGTTAAAGTGCTGATTGGCGACGTTTGTTTTCGTCATGACAGTTCGTATATGTATTGCGACAGCGCTTACTTCCACGAGGTATCTAATTCGCTGGAAGCGTTTAGTAATGTAAGAATGGAGCAGGGCGATACCTTGTTTATTTATGGAAACTGGTTGTTTTATGATGGAAACACCCAACTGGCTCGGTTGCGGGAGAACGTCAGGATGGAGAACAACCAGGTAACGCTCTTTACCGATAGTCTTAATTACGACCGCCTGGTAAATATCAGTTACTATTTCGAAGGAGGATTGATTGTAGACGAAGAGAATGAACTTTCTTCCTATTACGGACAATATTCGCCGGATACCAAAATTGCCGTTTTCAATGATAGCGTACGATTAGAGAACCCAAAATTTACGCTTTACTCGGATACGCTTCAGTATAATACGGATAATAAAATAGCTACGATATTAGGGCCTTCCGAAATTGTGTCGGATAGTGGTACGGTATATTCTTCGCGCGGATGGTATAATACGGAGACCAATGTATCTTTGCTGTTAGACCGTTCGGAAGTTGTTTCCGGCAACCGGATATTAGTAGGAGATTCGATTGTTTATGATCGGGACACCGGTTTTTCGGAAGTATTCGGAAACATATCCATAAAAGATACAGCCCAGATGATAACACTTGAGGGCGAATATGGGTATTTTGATGAGAAAACAGAGTTTGCCTTTGCTACGGATAACGCTCGTTTCCTCGAATATTCACAAGGCGACACCTTATATCTGCACGCAGATACACTACTGATGACTACCATAGACTCTGTCTATCGTGAAGTAAAAGCCTATTATGGCGTACGTTTTTACCGGGTAGACCTTCAAGGCGTTTGTGATTCATTACAATTTAACACCCGCGATTCCGTATTATATATGTATACCGAACCGGTAGTCTGGAATGAAGGACATCAGTTATACGGGGATACGATTGTTGTCTACATGAATGATAGTACGATAGACCGTGCCCACGTCATTCAGTTTGCTTTTGCCATTCAGGAGATGGACTCCTCTTACTATGATCAATTAAAGGGGAATGATTTGATTGCTTATTTTGAAGAAAAGGCAATCCGACAAATAGATGTCAGCGGTAATGCCGAATCTATATACTATCCGCTGGAAGGCGACGGAACGAAAATAGGCCTGAACCAAACCCAAAGCGCTTACCTCACGATTTGGGTGCAGAATAATAAATTAGATAAACTGAAATTCTGGCCAACCGTCGAAGGTACAATGACGCCTATGCCGGACTTAAAACCAGAGCAAAAAACATTGACCGATTTCTATTGGTTTGATTACTTGAGGCCGATTGATAAAGACGATATCTACCGTGTTGTCAAAAGAAAAACCGGAGATGCACCTAAAAGAAGTAATAAATTCGTACATTAGCCGATGTATTTATTAAAAGTTAAGTAATTATGGCGTTATTTTCATTTTATAGTGTACGAAAGCCGCGTCAGTTCGAACATAAACCTATTTATTGGGATCCTCGTAAAGAAGCGCTGGAAGAACGTACACGCAAAATCAAACGTGAATTGGGAGTACTCGACGAACCGCTGGAAAATTATAAGCCCGATATCAAAGGAAAGTTTATAGAAGGAACAACTCATTTGAAGAAAAGTCAAATGAAAGGGGATAACCTACGCAATCGCAAATACAAAAATGTCAAATTGGCGGTAGCATTGGTTGTATTAGCAGCTTTGCTTTGGGTTCTGTTTTTCAAATGAGCGACGTTATTCATTTACTCCCGGATAGTATTGCTAATCAAATTGCAGCAGGAGAGGTTATCCAACGACCGGCTTCTGTTGTAAAGGAATTAGTTGAAAATGCCGTTGATGCCGGAGCAACCTGTATCCAGGTAAATATTAAAGATGCCGGAAGAACGTTGATCCAGGTAGTTGACGACGGGAAAGGTATGTCGGAAACAGACGCCCGTATGGCCTTCGAAAGGCATGCCACATCAAAAATATCAACAGCCGACGATCTTTTTGCTTTACACACAATGGGCTTTCGGGGAGAGGCATTAGCATCTATTGCAGCAGTATCACATGTAGAACTGCGCACCCGGCTTCGGGGAACAGCACTGGGCACGCGTTTGTTTATGGCCGGTTCGGTTTTAGAAGAGGTAGAGGCGGATGCTTGCGCAGAAGGAAGTATTTTTTCCGTAAAGAATTTGTTTTTTAATGTTCCGGCACGTCGTAAGTTTTTAAAAGCGAATGAAACGGAGTTTCGTAATATTATAAATGAATTTGAGCGGATCGCACTTGTCAATTCGCACATAGCCTTGTCTTTATATCATAACGATACGGAACTGTTTAATTTGCCTGTATCCGGTTTACGCCAACGTATTACAAATGTATACGGAAAGGTCCTTAATACTAAGCTGCTGTCGTTAGACGCCCAAAGTTCTATGGTTACTATTTCCGGATTTATAGGAACACCTGATTCGACAAAGAAACGCGGCGCTTTACAATATTTCTTTGTAAACGGGCGCTTCATGAAGCATCCCTATTTCCACAAGGCTGTTATGTATGCTTACGACCGGTTGGTCCCTACCGGCGATATGCCTAATTATTTTATCTATTTCACATTAGACCCAGCTTCCATTGATGTAAATATCCATCCTACCAAGACAGAAATAAAATTTGAGAACGAACAGTCGATTTGGCAAATTTTAGTCGCTGCAATTCGCGAATCTCTTGCCAAATCCAATGCCATTCCTACGATTGATTTCGACACAAGGGATGCAATTGATATTCCTGTATATAATCCTTCCTCGGAAAGTAAACCGGTTCATACTCCGAAAGTCCATGTAAATACGGATTATAATCCTTTTACGAATGAGCCGTCATACGAAAAGAAAGAATTCGACTGGACGAAACTTTTCAAGAATTTTGAAGAAGATAGAACCTCCATACAGATAGAAGCCGACCAAATCAAAGAACCTCATCAGGAGATGTTGTTTGGCGAATCTGTGGGAACATGTTATCAGTACAAAGGGCGATATATCGTCACAGCGATAAAGTCTGGCCTGGCTTTGATCGATCAACGTCGCGCCCATATACGTATCCTGTACGATCAATATGTATCGAATATCCGGCAAAGGAAAGGAGCTTCCCAGCAATTATTGTTTCCGGAGATTGTAACATTTACGGCAGCTGAAGCAGCTATGCTACCCTCTCTGTTGGATGATTTATACCATATTGGCTTTGACTTGAATAATTTAGGAAACAACACGTATTCAATAAATGGTATACCGGCAGGAATGGAGAATCTAAACCCGCCGGCCTTAATAAAAGACGCCGTAAACCATGCCATCGAAACAGGCACAAAAGCGCATGAGGAAGTGGCGGAGGCGATTGCCCTTTCGCTAGCTAAAGCAGCAGCTATCCAACCGAACAAAAAACTATCGGGCGAAGAGATAGAGCATATGATTGCCTCTCTGTTCTCATCCTCTTCTTCCACTTATACACCGGATGGGAAATGTATCCTATCCATCCTATCGGATGATGAATTAGACAAACGTTTCAACTAACGATAAATCGTCGTTTTCTTACTTCCCGAAAAGGCTGTAAAGAAACCGGATATCAATATGTTTTCCGAAGGGCTTTTGCTGATGATATTTGTCTGCACGTTAGCCGGCGGACCACTGAATATAGGATCGGAGCCCCTTCGTTCGCTTTGGGCATCATTGATAAAAGTGGTATACTCTTTCGTTATTCCGTCTATACGAACGGTAATTATATCTCCTTCACGTAGCACGCTTTGTTCTTCTTCCTGGTCGAGGTAAAAGCAGGAAACGCCTGTTATTTCCTTTTTGTCCATATATTTATCATCGATAATGAAGAAACCGTGTAGCGAATCATTTACTATCTCATGGTTTCGATAGAGATGGAAACTCAGGTAGTTTTCTTCCTCTTCGGGCATATATCCCCAGACTAACACTTCGAGGTAATTATCCAATAAATCAGACGGACGGAAACCGATGGAGTCTATCCTTGGTGCGCCGGGCATATAAGAAACCGCTTCATATTCTTCCTGCCGGCCATCCTCATCAAAATCTAACGCAACGGACAAATGGTATGTCTCGCCTTCTATTCCGTAGACAGACTTATCGGTTTGGTACAGTCCGGCTTCCTCGGAACTCTCCTGCAAGGTAAACGTTTCTTTATCCGTGTGGATAGACACCATTGCGTGGCTGATACCTTCCGGTTTGGAGGTGGAGAAGTAACCGCTCGAACGCGTAATCTTGATACTATGTTGCATCGTATCAGTAGTGATACTACCATAGATCACCAACCGGGGAGCCGACGCTTCTGTATTGATGTCGATACGCGACGTACATGAAAACAATCCAATAAAGAATATAGACGAAAAGACTACGCCAACAAGAGGAATCTTTTTATATAGAGAAGTATTCATAATTTTTCCGATTGATTAAAATGTAAAGTTCCAGGTAATGGACGGAATAAATGTAAACAGATAAACTATTTCGGCATAAGATACGTCGGGTTGGTTGTCTTCTTGCCGGAAGATAATTGTCCAGGGGTTTTTTCTCCCGTAAGCATTATAAAGGGAAAAGTTCAATTCATGCTTGAAACGTTTACCGGGCTTCGACAATTGCCAGGTAGCCGATAAATCCAGCCTGTGATAGGCAGGGTAGCGATATTCGTTTCGTCCCGAATAAATGGGGATATAACTGTTTTCTACCTGGAATCGTCCGGTAGGATAGGTTACCGGCGTTCCGCTGGCGTATACCCAGTTTGCCGAGACCATCCATTTAGACGATAGTTCATAGTTGCCTACGATGGATATATTATGCGGTTTGTCGTAGGGAGAGCGATACCAGTTTCCATCATTAATATCGTCTATTTTTCTCATGCTCTTGGAGAGCGTGTAGCTAACCCAACCATTCAGCCGTCCGCTGTTTTTACGGAGCATCAACTCCAGTCCGTACGAATATCCTTTCCCGAAACGTAATTCGTGTTCAATATCTTTATTCCCCAGAAGTTCCGCATGGTCTTTAAAATCTACTACATCTTTCATGTCTTTGTAGTATATTTCGGCAGAGGCTTCGTATTCATTATCGGACAGATTGCGAAAATATCCTATGGCGAACTGATCGCACAATTGAGGTTTTACATTTTGTGAGGCTTGAAACCAAATATCCAGGGGAGAACCCGAAGCCGAGTTGGAGGCCAATTGTATATATTGGGCCGTGCGCGAATAACTGGCTTTCATAGAATGATAGTCGTTAATAATATAAGTTATCCCTGCCCGGGGCTCTAGCTGCTGTTGTGTTTTATAGATTTTTCCTTTTTTGTAGGTTTTTGTATTCGCTACTTTGTAGTCTTTCAAGTACTCAAGCTCTTCTCCGTTTGATATGTTTTGGAAAACGGAATAGCGCAAACCGTATTTTAGTTTCAGTTTATCGGCAATGGTTGTTTCATTGGCGATATATACAGCATGCTCGGTGGCATATTCTTTAGGGAAAGTTATCCGTCCTATAATCGATTCTTCGCTGGTCCCTCCCCCTTCGCCGGGTATAAAGTGGTGGTAAATAAAATTATATCCGAACTTTAGATTATTCGTTGGATTCGGCAAATAAGAAAAGTCGGCCTTCATCCCATAGTCATTCATCTTAGACTTCCATTCCTGATTCAATTGCTCGCTTATATTACTTTTCAGGTAATAGTCGTAAAAGCTCCCGATAAGTGTAAAATTAGAGAACACTTTAGGTGAAAAAATATGGTTCCAACGGGCAGTAACCGTTTTATTACCGAAGTCCATCCCGGCAAACTTGTTAGAAAAATTATCCCTGCCGAAATAACCGGCCAGAAAGACCCGGTTGTTATCGTTGATCCGGTAGTTCACCTTGGCATTCATATCATAAAAGTAAAGGCTCGACTTGCGCAGGTTCTCGTCGGA
>JAISDJ010000325.1 GCA_031264865.1 Tannerellaceae bacterium
TCTGATTTGACGGTGATATCCTTCAACCGTATTGGTCGTATATATCATCCGTCTTATACCATCCGGATATTGGAAGTAAGACGATAAGCGGTCCCAGCTATTGCGCCAGGATTTTATAAACTTATAATACGGTCAGCGACACCGTCAGCCAAAATACGTTCCCGTTTTTTGATAAATTCAGGTTCAAAAGTGGATTCCCTATCGCGAGGGGTATGGACTGTGACTTCACCCAAAGGGGTTTGAACCTGTTTTGGGGTGTGACCATTACGACGATTACCGGACAGGCGTTCCTGTTCATCTAAATGAACTTCCATTTCACCTTCCAGGGCCGCATTCAGGATGTTTTCCAATAACGGGGCAAATGCTCCGTCCCTGCCTAATAAAGACTTGCCCGATTTGAGTTGCTCAAAGGCTTTCTTTTTAATCTCTTCAAAATCAAATTCTTTTTTCATAAAAAATTGTGTCTAGTAAAAATAATAATTTATTCCTACTTGACACAGTTTAGTTTACAGTCTCGAATATTTTCATGGCAATGGACAGGGGTTACGAAGACGATGAGACTCGTAGATTGGTTAAATATAAAGGTTTTGAACCGGTAGTTCCACCGAAATCAAGTCGTCTCAAGCCTTTGGAATATGACAAAGAACGTTATAAGCGCCGCAACGAGGTCGACGCCTTTTCAGGCGTCTCAAAGGCTTTGGAAGGGTATGCACCCGTTACGACAAACTTGATATTATGTTCCTCAATGTCTTAAATTTAGCTCTGATCGCCGAGGCCTTATCTTGCGTGAACACCTCCTAGTCGTCCCTTAAAAAGCCGACGAATCGCTTTGGCAGTGCGTCCCTGATCGGGACAGTAATGTTCTGAAAACTTTTCCCGGAATCTGTTCCAATTAATTTTATCCGCCAGGCGGTAGAGGGGGATGACCATGGTCGAGTTGATCACACAACGATGAAAAAAACTGCTTTGGGTATCGGTGTCTTTATTTCTTAGCATAACAATATTTGCAAGGTTTATACTCTAAAGATACATAATCTTGCAGATATAAACTAATGTTTTTACTGTTATATTTATTGATTATCAATTATTTAAACCCTTCTTAAGGAGCGAATAAATATTCAACCTCGGTTATCTTTCACACCGCAAACTTAAGGTTACCCACATTCAAGACCTTCGGCCTTCCCGACATGGCGGCACCCCCTGTAAAATGTACCCGTGGCACACTGTCAGGCGTAGATAAAGAAAAACTGTGAAACCTGCCGGCCGGCAGATTCCACAGTTTCGCTCCCTTGCGGGGTGCAGGCGGGCGCCGCACGGGGTCAGTCGTCTTCCTGATTATCGGTGTAAGCCTTGAGCAGTTTTTCCTGTACGTCGGCGGGCACTAATTCGTAGGAGGCGAATTTCATGGTGAACGATGCCCGTCCGCCTGTTACCGAACTCAGGGATGTTGAATAAGAGGAAAGCTCTTTCAGGGGGACTTTGGCCGAAAGTTTTTCGTACCCCTTTTCGCTGTTCATACCCATTATTATGGCGCGACGGCCCTGAAGGTCGCTCATTACATCGCCCAGGTAGTCTGCCGGAACGGAAACTTCCACGTCGTAGATGGGTTCGAGTATCTTTGGCCCCGCTTCCCTGAAGGCTGTACTGAAAGCGTTGCGCCCGGCGAGCATGAAAGATATTTCGTTACTGTCTACCGGGTGCATCTTGCCGTCGTACACCATAAGACGTACGTCGCGGGCATAAGAGCCGGTAAGCGGGCCCTGCTCCATGCGGGCCATAACCCCTTTGAGGATGGCGGGGAGGAAGCGGGTGTCGATGGCGCCTCCCACGATGCAGTTGACAAAGACCAGTTTGCCCCCCCAGTCGAGGTCGATTGTCTGCGTGTCGCGCACACTCATTTTATATTCCTGGTTGCCGAAGCGGTAAACGTCCGGCGCGGGCATACCTTCGTAATAAGGCTCGATGATGAGGTGTACTTCGCCGAACTGTCCGGCGCCCCCGGATTGTTTTTTGTGGCGGTAATCGGCGCGGGCCGACCTGGTTATGGTTTCGCGGTAAGGGATTTTGGGCTCGATAAATTCGATGTTTATCTTTTCGTTGTTCTCCATCCTCCATTTGAGGGTACGCAGGTGGAACTCACCCTGCCCTGATACGATGGTTTGTTTAAGCTCCTTGGACTGTTCCACTATCCATGTCGGGTCTTCTTCGCGCATACGGGTGAGGAGCTCGCTCATTTTTTCAGCTTCCGCCTCGTTCACAGCCCTTATGGCGCGGCGGTATTTGGGGTTTGGATATTTGATGAAGTCAAAGCGATAGTCGCAGCCTTTGCCGTTCAAGGTATTGCCCCGGCGTATGTCTTTGAGTTTGACGGTTGCGCCTATGTCGCCGGCCATCATTTCAGACACCTGGTTACGAGTCTGTCCTGCTACGGAGAACAACTGCACTATGCGTTCCTTTGAGCCTCTGTCGGCATTCTGGAGGTCGTCGCCCTCTTTGACTTTTCCTGATATTACTTTGAAGTAAGATACCTGTCCGATATGCGGTTCTACGGTTGTTTTGAAAAAGAAGATGCTTGCCGGGCCGTTTGAGTCGGGGGCGATTTCTTTTCCTTCCGTGTTTTTAACGTATTGCATGCGGTCGACGGTGGGCACTACGTTGCCTAAAAATTCGAGTGTGCGGCTTACGCACATGTCTTTCCCTGCGCATACGCAGAAGACGGGGAACATGCCGCGGGTGATCAGCCCGGCGCTGATGCCTGAGCGCATTTCGTCTTCGCTAAGGCTGCCTTCGTCAAAGAATTTTTCCATCAGCCGGTCATCATGCTCGGCGGCGGCTTCTACCAGGGCTGCGTGCAGTTCGGCGGCTTTGTCGGCCTCGTCGGCGGGGATGTCGAGCACTTCAGGCACGCCCCCTTCGGGTTTCCAGCGGTACATCTTCATCTTCAGCACGTCTACGACGGCGTTGAACAGCGGCCCCTGGTTTACGGGGTATTGTATCTGCACTATCTTACTCCCGAAGCGGTCTTTCAGTTGGGCCACCGTTCCGTCGTAATCAGACGAGGCGTTGTCAAGATGGTTGACAATGAATATGACCGGCTTCTGGAACTGCTCGGTATACCTCAGTTGGTTGATGGTGCCTACTTCTATCCCGTACTGGGCGTTAAGCAGCATCAGGGCCGTATCGGTTACGTTCAGGGCCGATACAGCTCCGCCGATAAAGTCGTCGGCCCCGGGGCAATCGATAAAGTTAAGTTTACGATCCTGCCATTCAACACTAAAAACGGTTGAGAAAACTGAGTACCCATACTCTTTCTCAACCGGAAAATAGTCGCTCACTGTATTACCAGCTTCCACGGTCCCGCGACGTTTTATAACTCCACCCTCGTAAAGCATATCTTCAGCGAGAGTGGTTTTCCCAGAGCCAGAACTTCCCAAGATGGCAATGTTCTTAATTTCATTTGTTTGATAAACCTTCATGATATCAGGGTTTAATAGATTTATAAATATAAAATGTACTAAAAAATTTCACGAGGGCGCAAATTATAGAATGTGTGTGAAAAAAGCAATTAAACGAATCTGTTACAGAACATAGTTATTGGGCAGCTTTCAATATTTCGGCAAAAAATTGTTTGGTTAGCTTGCCATTCTAATCCATGAAAAGAAAATCGAAATCTCAAAAAGATGCATTCAACCGAATAGACAATTTAGGGTTTATTTGACATATTGACAAATTACAGCTTAAATCCGGGCGCTTTTTACGGACAAGGTATGATGTTGTTAGAAAAAATCGATTCTCGCAGAGTTCTAATATGTTAAAATGCAAGTATTATATTGTAGTTTATGATTTTTTGATTAATAAACCTTGTAAACACATTACTATTTGTTTGTGTTTATTATTATTTTAATCAAAACGAAAATTTGAACTTGTCGGTTCTTAGGGGCAAAATAGAAATTAGAGTTATTATATTTGGCCATAAAATTATATTATCAGACTGTTGCTTTCGATTGATTATGAGTTCTTCTGGCAGGATAATAATGGTTTGTAAGAACCATTGAGATGCTTTTCCTACAATATAACAATGCTTTTCCAAAATCATTAAGGTGTTTTTCCAGCTTCATTTAAATGATTTCCTCACTTCCCCTTAATCTTTTATTCTATATGCTTACTTGTGTCAAAAAGTTGAGTTAGTGAAAATGTAAAGTTCAGTTATTTTTGATAGTTAAGATGCCTTTATCGTTACATAATGATATCGTACAATCGTTCAGCCTGATTGTTTCGGGAAAAGCCGGAGCTGCTATTTCGTACAGATTAGGTTTCCTTATTTACGTCGGCGCGTAAAGAATTGAATTGAAAAATCATTACCTTTGCTTCTTGAAAAAAAGACAGGAAATTATGGGTGGAAAAGAGAGAGGTGATGTGTTTGAGCGTTTTAGAGAATCATTTAATAAAATGGAGGGACATTTCCACATACTTGAACAAAGAGTGCCGGTCGAACTCCAGATGGAGTATTTTAAATATTCCGGGCGAATGCGTCGTAATAATATATTGATGACAGAGGAAAATTTCAATACCTACAAACAAAACCTTTCCGATAGCGAAGCTACAACCGATACAAAAAGACATGCACTTTCGGCATTAGCCGTTTCTAATGAAGTAAGAGCATACCGGGTATTGGAAGAGTACATACAACATCCGGAACCGAGTGTGACCAATTGGGCATACATGGCGCTAATGGAAAGTCGTATCTCTCTTGAATCCGAATTATCTGAAGAAAAACAAATCTATATCTCTACCGGTTTAGGCGGAAAAGGAGAAAAACTACGTTTCTACGCCCTGTTTCTCGCCTCTGAAAATAAATGTTTTGAACTCTACCAACGCAAGGTAATCGAACGTGAATTTGTCTATTACCTGACAAAGGAGAATTGTGAAATAGAACGGCTTATCATTAAAGATGTTTATGTAGAGCTATTATTCCTTATATCTGTTCATATAGACCTAAAAGCAGTTCTCGACAATATGGTTACGGAATGTAACCAATATGGTAATTTCCTGTCTGGCGTATTTACTATTACGAATGTAAAAGAATTATCTGCCGAGGAAATCACCGAGATCATAGAAAAAAAATATGGAGGCAATAAGACAGGTAATTAAATACGGAATTGTAGGAATAAGTAACACAATCATAACAGCTATCGTTATTTGGGTTATGATGAAGCTGTTCGGCTGTTCGGCTGTTTTGTCCAATGTAACCGGATACATAGCTGGCGTATTGAACAGTTTTATATTAAATAAGCAATGGACATTCAAAAGTTCCAATAGCTGGATAAGTAGCGCTATACGTTTCGGAATAGTATTCGGCATCTGTTATTTATTCCAATTAGGCCTGTTGCTTTACCTAAATAAACGTCTCTCCATAGACCAATACTACAATCAGTTGATTGCTATGGCATTTTATATGGTGATTAATTTCCTGATGAATAAATTCTATACCTTTAAAGAGTAGAAAAAATGAAGAAAATTGCTGTAATTGTTCCCTGCTATAATGAAGAAGCCGTTATTGTAGAATCCTATAAACGTACAAGGCAAGCCTTGTCATCCCTGCCTGATGCGGTTGAAATCATCTATATAAATGATGGAAGCCGAGACAATACAAAAGCCTTACTCGATGAGATTGCAGAGAAAGACAAAGCAGTAAAAATAATTCATTTCTCGCGAAACTTCGGACATCAGCCGGCTGTAACTGCAGGTATCAACAATTGTGATGCAGATTTAGCTATCATTATTGATGCCGATATGCAAGATCCGCCTGAACTGATACCTGATATTCTTCATCTACAGGAACGAGAAAAAGCCAATGTCATTTACTGTGTCCGTAAATCCCGTGATGGAGAAAGTGTCTTCAAACGTCTGTCGGCTAAACTATTCTACCGGATGATGAATTCCATGAGCGAAGTACAGTTCCCCGTCGACACAGGTGATTTCCGCTTGATAGACCGGAAAGTGATGGATGAATTTAACCGTTTGAAAGAGCACGGTAAATACATACGCGGATTAATAAGTTGGGTAGGATTTAAACAAATCCCGTTTTATTATCGGCGCGAATCCCGCTTAGCCGGAGAAACAAAATACCCTTTTAAGAAAATGCTCAAATTAGCAGCAACCGCGTTGCTATACTTCTCTAAAAAACCATTGAGCATGGCCATGAGCTTAGGCTTCGTGGCTGTAATCGTGGGGATTGTACTTGCCATATGGTTTACGTTGGGAAAGATATACGGCTTCAGCAATGCCGAAACGGGTTGGACTTCCATTATCCTCACTGTAATCTTCTTCGGAGGCGTACAACTCATCACAGTTGGCGTGCTGGGACAATACATCGGTGTCCTCTTCGACGAAATAAAAGCTCGTCCTGACTATATCATCGAAGAAACCCGTAATTTAACGATTAACGGCTGAAGCCCCTATCCCAAGTTCATTCCTTACCTCGTCTATATCTATCTTCTCCAGTGTACGGGTAATATTAAAGAAAATGGAATGATGCCCGAATCCACCTTCTTTCATCTCCCGGATAGCCTCTTCTTTCGGAACCTGTTGGAAAAGCATCCGGTATAGCGCAATCACAGCCCCTGTACGGTCCGAGCCATGCAGACAATGAATTAATACAGGCCCTTTCCTGTCTTTAATAATACGCATCGCCTTGATTAATTGTTTCTTATTGATTGAGAATGCATTTATCCGGACATGATGTAATACCAGCGAAGTCCCTTCCGCTTCGTCTTTATCGTTATGGAAATTACGCAAATTGAGAACCTCCTGGATACCAAAAGCTTCAAGCGCCTTGAAATCGACCTGATCAGGTTGGCCGGAACGGTAAACACCGGAATCTATCTGGTGAAAATTCCGTATCGTACTCCCCGGAAGCGTAATAGACTCCGACCAGTAACCTTGTCCATGAATAGTAACAGATGTAGCGAATAAAATCAGTAAAGAAAATAGATATCTTGTCATACAGGCCTATTAATAATGAATCATGTTTTATAATCAGGACGCAAAAGTAAGCATAGAGATTCATACATACAAATTCGCCCTACACAGTGAATTTGCTTGTCTTTCTCAAAATAGTATTCAATTTTGTATTTTGTAATGGGGATGCTCATTAAAGAACTTTTCTCTTTTAGAAGATAAAAACGATATTTTGGAGTCCAATCAGTCGTGACAGGAAAAAATCTTCTACCTATTTGTCCTCATTGACTACTCTAACTATTTCGACTACTTGAAAATGAATATTTAATTTATTTGTGTATTAATTTTTCCTGCGTATTTTTGTGTAAAGATATCCTCATACTGTTTTTTATGAGATTGTTAACTGTAAAATATGTATTACTAAGCTGTATTTTTTTGTCTGCTTGCACCATTACGGAAGAGATACATGATGATGACCACAGCAGCGGAGGGAACCTGTTCACACGTCCTGTCC
>JAISDJ010000024.1 GCA_031264865.1 Tannerellaceae bacterium
CTTGACTTCTTGGAAAACCTGTATATACATTATTGTAGGGCATTGAATGGGGAAAACGATAATCAGTGCTGATGGGCGCTTTGAGTGGGATGAGGAGAAAAGCGAGACTAATAAGGAACTTCACGGACTTTATTTCGATGAAATTCTACCAGCCTTTGATGATCCCTATCTTCTTGAACTGTATGATGATACCCATTCAAAATTTGAAGAAACCCGGTATAGAGGCTTGGCGGAGTTACGGGACTTTATTATCCTGTATCTGGCTTATACAGAACCAGCGAACGGACGAACAAGGATTATCTCGGCTCGACCCGCTGAACCAATAGAGGAGAAGGCGTACTATGAATGGCGTAAAAATTTTAACCCCTGAAAGGATCGCCGAAATAAAGACATTCAAAAACATTGATTTTTCGGACTGCCCAATAATGACCGATGAAGAATTGAAAAGGCTCCGTCCCCGGCATCCAGAGAATGAAAGCCAGTCAAAAAAGCCGTGCAGGTAGGCCTTGACGCCGATGTTCTAGCCTGGTTCAAGACTTATGGAAAGGGGTATCAAAGCAGGATAAATGCGGTACTTCGGGATGTTATGTTGCAAAATATGCAGGGGCAGGTATAGGACAAAACCCGTCAGGGGAAAACGGTTCCACCGGACATTATGCAAAAAAGGTATATAAAGCCTTGGAGAAAGTCTATACGGGGAACATGGCGGATATTCTGTCCTATATTTAAAGGACCCGGATATTTTATCAAAAGTATGATAATAAGGGGGATAATGAGATGCCAATTAATTTTTCAAGACTGCATGTGGGTAATAAGCAGAATACCATAGAACCGCGTGATATTTTCATGGCTCTGCCTGCAAAAGACAAGAACTATGGCTATCCCCGTGATGTTCAAAGCGAAGTTTGGAAGTTATGGTTTGAGAAGCGTTTTGAGAAGAACATCATAATCAAAATGAACACCGGCAGCGGGAAGACTGTTGTCGGATTAGCTATTTTACAAAGCTGCCTTAACGAGGGGAAGGGCCCGGTTGTGTATGTTGTTCCCGATAATTATCTTGTACAGCAGGTATGTGCTGAAGCTGACAGACTAGGTATTAAGACCACAGGTAAGGAAGAAGACTATATTTTCACAAGCAAAAAAGGCATTCTTGTAATTAATATTCATAAATTGGTTAATGGGAAAAGTGTTTTTGGTATGCGCCAGAGTGGAAATATTCAAATTGGTAGTATAATCGTTGACGATGTTCATGCCTGTCTTGACACGATTGAGCAACAATATACTGTCAATATTCCTGTGTCCCACCAATTATACGATAAGATCATTTCAAAAATAGGAGAGCCGTTAAAGTCTTATCAGGAACAGGCTTATGTTGACATAATCGAGAATCAAGATCCACGCCATAATATTCTCTTGCCTTTTTGGATTTGGCAAAATAAGTGCAATGAAATTTATCAACTCATAACGAATGGCGAATATTCTGATGAAGGATTTGTTGTTTTTAATCTTCCTCTGATAAAAGATCATTGGAAAACATGTAACTGTGTCATATCTGCAAGAGGTATAGAAATAACGCCAAAGTGTATTTCTATTTCTAAAATAACAAATTTTGTACAAGCTGAACGCAGGATTTATATGAGCGCGACGCTTGCTGATGATAGTGTTTTTGTTTCTGGTATAGGGTTAAATGATTCGGAAATCTCAAACATAATAACACCCGAAAAAGCCAATGATATAGGGGATAGGCTTATATTGTTCCCGCAACATTTAAATCCAAAAATAACAGAAGAAGAAATAAAACAAGCGCTTGTTTCGAAATCTAACGAATACAATGTCGTTATTATCACTCCTTCATTTGAACGAATGCGCTTTTGGGAAAATGTTGCTACACAGATATTATCTGTAAGAGATGGAAATATTGAAAGCGGAATAGAACAATTAAAGCGAGATAGTAAAGCAGGATTAACCGTTCTTGTAAATAAATACGATGGCATCGATTTGCCGGACGATGCTTGTCGTATTCTCGTGATTGATGGTTTGCCCGCAATGCGCAGTGGATATGATATGGTTATCCAAGAAATGAATCCGAATGACACTCGGGTTTGTCGAGAGCAGATTCAAAAAATTGAGCAAGGAATGGGGCGTGGGGTACGCTCCAACAGCGACTATTGTGTTGTCGTTCTGATGGGAGCTAAACTCTCTGACGCTCTTGTAAATCAAGATGGTGAAAAATATTTTAGTAAGGCTACACATGAACAATACGACTTATCACGCCAGCTTTGGGATCAGTTAATGGAGTCGAGCCATGCGCCAACAATAGATGAGATTTTTAACCTTGCAAAATATACTTTACAGCGTGATACAGGTTGGGTTGCTGCCAGCAAGTCAGCACTTTCTGCTATTGAGTACGATAGAACATCAAATATTGATAGGAGTATTTTGGCAATGCGTAAGGCATTTGAAAAAGAATGCCTGGAACAATACGCGGATGCATTTGCGATTATTGAGATAGAAAAAAACAGTACCCCGGATAACAAGGCTAAGGGGCTTCTTATGCAGCTCATGGCAGAATATAAAAACTTTAATAATCAGGCGGAAGCGCAAGAAATTTTGTTATCGGCTCGTTCTTTTAATAACGCAGTGTTGAAGCCTATAAGGGGCATTCAATACGCGAAATTACTATGCCCGATAGATGGACAGGCTATCAGGATCATGCAATATATTACTGAGAAGAATATATCTGGTAATAAATTGACCTTGAAAATTAACGCCATTTTAGATGATTTGGTCTTCTCGACCAATTCTGCCAATCGGTTTGAGGAGGCTCTAAAAAACCTGTCCTTTATGATTGGCATCCATTCATCGCGTCCTGAAAAAGAAGGTAACGAAGGACCGGATAATCTTTGGGCGTTAGGAAATTCGGAATACCTCGTTATTGAATGTAAGAATGGTACCGAAACTGACACTATTTCAAAATCCGATTGTAGCCAACTTGGCGCGTCAATACAATGGTTTGAAAATTTGTATGCTGGTAGTGGTATGAAGTGTCGCCCAATAATTATTCACAACAGCAATATATTTGGGAAATCATCGTCACCCCATCCCAATACAAAGGTAATGATGCCAATAATGTTGGAGAAATTTAAAAATTCAATCAGGGGGTTTGTTGAGGCTTTAACACAACCAGAAGTTGTTTGTAATGTTGATAAAATCAATGTTTTATTGATTCAATACAAGTTAACTACAAATACTTTATTAAAAGAATATACAACATCTTTTAAGAAAAAATCATGATGGCGGTTGGATAAAATGAGCAGGGCAAGCGAAATCCTGACCCGGCGGCCAGAGTATATTTAAAAATCATCGAAAAAGAACCGGGAATGGTTTCTAAAATATTGGCAATTTAAAGAACATTGTCGCCTGCAACAGGGCAAAAAAATTGCCGGAAGGAAGAATCCTTCATCGGCTGTGTACAGGTTGATTAAGGGAAATAACACGGAAGATATAGCAAAATAATTTACTTCACCGAAACACCCGGAAAATAACAGCTACTAAGCGGGTTACTAAGTAACCTGCCAGTCTCTGTCCCCAGGAACATAGTACGGAACGAAAGCACGGGAAAACTTCGTTTTTAGGGCTGTTTCCGCCTTACTCGGCCTTGGGCTTGCGTGTCCGCTTTTTGGGGGCGGACGACGCGGCTTTGGCGGCAGCCGGTTTGCGTCCGGGTTTTTTAACGGCCTCAGTTTCGACAGTCTCATCAACGATTTTAGCGATTGCGGCGTTCTTCTGGATTGAGGCAATCCCTTTGAGCGCCGACTTTTTGTCGGGGTAGGATTCCCCGGAAGCGATGATTTCGCCGTTAGAGGCTTTGAGGTTAAA
>JAISDJ010000041.1 GCA_031264865.1 Tannerellaceae bacterium
TATCATTATAGAAAAGGTTGCAGAAAAACAGAAAAAAAATAAATTTTTGTGAGAGTTTCTTCGCTTTCCTGATACAAACACAGGATTTTGCAGGTGAGCCGGACAAAGTCGTAACCGTGGCCAAGACAATTGCCACCATACGGATCAATAGGGCTCACGGCAAAGACTTTTTTATACTGATGCAGGGAACCGGTGCGTCTGATGTCATAGAAATAATAGAAAGGATTGCACCTTTCTGTATCTTCCTTCAGTATGTTAATATATTTATGTACATTTGTAAAAAATTCTGACAATATTAATTATGGGAACAACATTTAATCAAGGTTCTTCGGCAAACTATACTAACGACAACAGGCAGCAGACAGCAGACGCCTTATTTACTGAAAATAATATAACAACATCTGATAACAACATTATCGATATTTCCGATTTGAGTATAAATGAGTTATGGCATCTGCAATATGAACAGGAAAAGTCTTTTGCGAATTTGATAAAAAAAGCAGACCCGTTTTCACTTGAGCGTGGTATCTTAATGAAAAACGGCTACGAAACTATAAATAAACTGATGAAGATGCGTAGCAGTAAGGAGGGGAAAATACTAAGTTCTTACGGAGCATCGGATTCATACGGCAAACTTGTTGAAAAAATTGTTAGAAAGAGTTTGCGAAAAAAAAGCGAATGTTTATTTTTTGAGGCTGGCGTTGGAACTGGGAAAATTATAACCGCTATTGCAAATATAAAAAATGTTTGTGCGATAGGTTGCGACGTCTATGTCGACAGAGATTTCATACGTTCAGATTTAACTGTTTATGAATGTACGATATATGAAGCGCTTGAAAAATTAGAAGACAATAGTATTGATGTGTTTTATTGGAATGATGTTATGGAACATATTCCAGAAGATGAGATAGAATCGTATATAGAAATATTAGCATCAAAAATGAATATTGGAGGTGTGATAATAACGATAACGCCTAATAGACTAAAAGGCCCATGTGACATAACATCCCATTTTGAACCTCATGGAACGATAGCTAAAGGATTTCATTTTCACGAATATACATTTTACGAGATAATAACTCTTTTTAAAAAGTACGATATTAAAAGTAGTTATGGTTTTTTAGGTTATGCAAGAAAAGGGTGGTATATACTGGGATCGTCAAAAGTAATAGATAAAATAAAATTTGTCTTAGAAAAAGCAATAGCGAAATTTCCTTATTTATTGAGAAAAATATTAATAACTATTATGGGATGTGACGTCTCCATTCTGAAAAAATAAAAAGAATACTACAATATCGGCTTTATAACCTGTGCATGAAAAATACGTTTGGACTCCGGTAATGGCGTCATATAATCGGGGCCGTATAAGGTAGAAAGGTATACATCCGGCGAATGGGGGGCATAGAAGGTTGCATCTTCAAAGGTTAATTCGGATAGAGGGAATATATCTTTGTAGGTGAAATATCTTTTCCATATCGTGTCGAAGCCATGCCCTATGCGGCAGTTTGTCCCTAATTGCTGATTCCTTTTGATAATCTTTTTTGCTGATTTCATATATTGTAGCACAAGGAAATGGAAGAGCGGGTGGAAATAGGATAATATTTTCCGGATGAAAGACTCGTCTTTAAAATCGACGGAATCCAGGCATTTACAAATAAAGGTATTATAGGTTTTGATGGCTTTCTCTAACCGGAACATTACGGGGTTGGTATGATAGCGGTCTATCGTGAAAACGTCGATGTATAATCCTTTTTCGCTTTTCTCGTCCATATAGCCGGGGGTGAGGACAAAGCTTTTTTTGTCGCGCACTTTGCAGGGTAAAGGCAGATAGCGATAATTGGGGTCGGTTTCGCGTGTTTGCAGCAGCATGTCGGAAGGAAATTCTTCCACGGCAATTTTTACGAACCGTTCAAAATCTTCCCGGGGCATACATATATCCAAATCGTCATCCCAGGGGATAAAACCTTTATGCCGGACGGCGCCTAACAGGGTGCCGGAGCACATCCAGTATTTTATATGATGCTTGCGGCATATATAATCGATTATTTTAAACATGCGTAATAACACCAATTGCGCTTGTCTTAGCGTTGTGTCTCCTTCGTGACGATTGTCGGGGAATAGTTCGGCAAAATTGATTTTGTTCATGTATGAAATAAGTTGAATTTATGAACGCCTCTCATCCGGAAGGCAAATAAAAGTAATTCGGCCAATATAACCATCGCCGCCACCGAATAGATGGTAAGAAAACCGCTCAGGATAAGAGTTAATAATCCGGCTATATGAAATATAGATACAATAACGACCGTCCAGTTAACATAGGATGCATGTCCTAAAGCGGCAAGAAACGGATAACCCATCAGAATGGAGGGGATGGTCCAGAAGCAGCCGGCCATTAATATCCGGAATACATATAAACTATCCGGTTGCGTCTGCCGGCCGTAGATAATTTGTATCACCCAGTAAGACAAAAACAAAAGGCCTCCCACGATAACGATATTAGCCGGAATAAGGATTTTAAAGATTCTTTTAAAGAACGGAATATCCCGTTTGTTCGACATGTGGGGGAATAATACGCCGGTAAAGGGGGTGAGCAGCCAGTTGTAGGCCTGATATAACTTCTCGGCGGCGGAATAGTAGCCCACAGCCACGTTGCCGCAGACTAAGCCGATAATGAATGAATTGCTGTTGGTAAACATAGAGACAGACAAACGCGACAGGAAGTAGGTGGAACTGTCTGTTAGTGCGAACCTGATTTCGGCGAAAGTGGGCAGGAACCACTTCATCTTTTCTTTTACATATATAATATATATACTGATAAGGCCGGCAAAAATATAACCGATGGTGTAGAATACCGGCACCAGGATGTAATCTTCGGGCTTGTGGATGAATATAAAGACCGGAATAAAACTGAGCAACTTGGCTACGATATTGAATACCGTAATGTATTTCATTTTCTCCATTCCCTGAAAAAACCACATCGGAAACATTACATTCCCGATCACAATCCCGAAATAGAGCAGGTAGAACCCGGCGTCTTGTTGGAAACGCCCGAAAACAGTAATAAGCAGGAACAGTATGATAAAACTGATTATTCCCAGAAATATACGGCAAATAAAAGCGCTATTCAGGTATCTGTTGATCTGGTTTATATCATCCCGGTGGCTGGAGATATATTTGGTAGCAGACAAATTAAATCCAAAATCGGTAAAAAGAACAAAATACTGAATAAAGGTATAACCAAACGAAATAAGCCCCCAGCGTTCAACGCCTAATACACGGAAGAGGAACGGGAACGTTATTAATGGCAGTAAGTAATTCACGCCTTGCAATAATACCAACGCCATAAAGTTTTGAGTCATTGGTTTTTTGAGTGCTTCCGTTACTTTTGGCGATATCATTTATTTACTTTCTTAAACTCAGCGATGATGTCTTGCGTTTGTCCTTTAACGAAAATCCAACCTACTGTTATAATCAGCGTAAACGCGATGATCCCTATGGCGGCAAACAGCTTTCGCGGCGCTATCGGGAGGGGCTTGGTAAATGCCGGGTCTATCACTTTCGCTTTCTCTTTTGATTGAGCGATAGACAAGATTATTTCTTCTCTTTTCTGAAGCAGGATGAGATACATTCCCTGTAGTATTTCCTGTTGCCTTTTATAGTCGATATAGACTCTTTCCTGTTGGGGGATTTCTCCCATGCGGTTGTACAATGTTTTTTCTTTATTCTTCAATTCATTCACAATCATTTGAGAACTTTGGTAGGCGTTATCAATCATCTGGTAAACCCCTTCGCGTAGTTTGTCTATCTGCATGGTTAATGACGGTATCAGCGGGTTCTCCTTTCCTGAATTCCGGATCAATCGGTCACGTTCCAACAATGCCTGGTTGTATAATGCCAGCGGGCTGTTTTCCGATTCTTGCCCGGCAGATAGCAGGGAGGGAATTATTTTATACCGGTTTACCGTGTCTTTTACAAAAGAATCCATCAGCTTTATCATGTGCGATTGCGCTTCGGCTTCTATCATTTTCGTTTGCAGGTCTCGCATGTATTCAACATAGTATTGAACGTCAGACTCTACGATGGTAATTTT
>JAISDJ010000062.1 GCA_031264865.1 Tannerellaceae bacterium
CGTAATTTTCGGACCCTTCCTGTAAAAAGCAGGATAGGGATATCAGGTATGTGATATTTCATGCGAAGCGTCAATTTATTGTAATAAAGTTTTACATCAGTCAGCCCATTATAAACAACGCCTATTTTATCTGTTGAAATTCTATAGTCATATCGTAATATATTTCGCGTATACTCTGAAAGACATATGATGTAGTCTACAGCCTCGAAAAAAGAAAATTCTTTCAAATATGATTCATAAATTGTTTTTTGAATATCATTAACAGATTCTTTTTCTGAAGCAGCTAATTTTTTTCTGAAAACTGAAACATTTCCGTTTGTTTTCAAACACCAATCTAAATAATGTATACTCGTTACTATCCTACAATCAAATGCATCTTTTAGCTCTTTAGGGAAATTACTGTCGTAATTATAATTTAAATGGAATATTACATCTTTTTTATCTTCAATATGTAATTGAAGTAAACATATGACATTGCGATAATATAATTCCCACTGCTTTTTTTGCTAGTTGTCCGTTGTTCTTGTATAGGCTTAGGAAAATACCAATATTTAATGTTAGTTTTTTCTTCTATTATTATTTGTGGCATATCTGAAAATAAATTTATCAAACAAATATTTATATTACTATCTTTCAGAGAGATTGTCAATTCTCGAATATATGTGCCAATGCCATACATTGCCCCAGAACAGGTGTCGTTAAAAATATACAAATTCATGACAGCTATAAATTATAAATTAAAAAATATTTTTTAACCCACAATTTTCAATAATTATAAGAGCATCATCCATGATATATTCATTTTATTAATAGCCCCTAATCTCAATAATCCTTCACCTGAGTATCCCATTAGTAACCCCATATTGATAGGTGCTCTTTCAATATCCAAATCGAAAATTTGATTCAGAGTATTATCCATTTCTTCTTGCAATATACCATTGACATACCAGTTGCGTTGATATGCTCGAACGGTGCTACCTACAATAGAGTTTCCTAGGCGAGAATAAGGATGATTAATCCCTGCTAGTTGAAAATTCCATTTTTTTTCTTAGAAAGTACCAGACAACGCTCAAAACCTGATATTTTTTGCAGGTCATACAGAAAACAGTACACATCAATTTGCTCTTCAATTGATATATCTAGTAATCTTTCTTCAATCCTTTCGAGTATATATGATAAACATCTCCTTGCCAATATAGATGATGATTTGTAATGTAATCGCGAAATCCAATAACGTCCATATCCTGTTAATCCACCATACAGACTAAAATCCAGCCAAGGATCGTGCCACACAGCGCGAACCATCCGCTGATCTAGATATTCACAAATATCATCTTCTGTAAGCAGAAAATTATTCCGGATTAAATAATCTATTCCAACTCCGATCCCAGCAATGCCTTTTTCATAATCTGCCAGACTGTTTGCATGTATTTGACTCTGTATTTCTTCCATTAAATTAAGTGCATAATCAGAGAATAATATATTCTCTGTATATCGTGAATAATGAAAAAAGAATACAGCAAGCCCCATTTTTCCATGAATTAATCCCGGACATTCCGTTAATGTTCCGTTCAAAATAAGCATATCAACAATTTGAGACAACTGTTGTTTGATAGTTGTTGATTGATCCTGTAACATTGTTATTTCACCTATTCTTCATTTTATTTCTTATACTTCATCAACATGATCACTGGATTGGATTCATCATTCAATTCAGCTGCAATTTCTTTTAGTTTGCCCTTCAGCAGGTCATTTTCATATGCCTCAACAAGCTGATTAGCGGTCAAAGTTTGATAGGTTGCAATTTTATCATTTATCGGATGTGAGGTCATATCCACTTTTTGTTTTTTTACACAGTCACCATTGAATACAGTAACATTAAATACAGCATTTTCTTGTTTGTCGTACATTAAATCGGTAGTTGGAAATCCTCTTCCAGTTGTAAAGTCAAACACTTTTTCTATAGTTTGCATGAAATAATAGTGGTCTGTAAGAGTTCCCATAGTAAGAAATATTTCTGGCTTTTTAGAAGGGATTCTCACAAGAAATGGACTTAATTTATTCTCTTTTGATATATAGTTATACACTGTATCAGAGGATGTTTCAACA
This sequence comes from Tannerellaceae bacterium, assembly GCA_031264865.1. Classification (GTDB taxonomy): domain Bacteria; phylum Bacteroidota; class Bacteroidia; order Bacteroidales; family Tannerellaceae; genus DFXE01. The sequence goes on from JAISDJ010000062.1 coordinate 2,110, forward strand.
AGCAACCAGTTGTCGTGATATGGAATAATCGGACGTATAGAAGCAACGGCAACACCATCTCCTTTTTGCACAAATGGCGCTTTGACTATATCGAAAGGAATTGGAATATTATGAGTAATACTTCCATCTTGTTTCGATATAATCGCATGATAGAATTGTTTATCTTTGCTCTCTCCCTCCTTGTAATATATGGACATATCATAACGAATCAAGTTATCCTTGTCATAATCGAATACATCTAAATATTCAGCACCTTCCGTATGACTAAAACTTCGCTTGAAGTTGCCGGATAAATCATATACGAATATTTTTTTTGTTGGAGAACAGTTGACAAATATTTCGTTGTTGTCCTCGTCCAAAACAATCCCATTAATGAACGTATATTCTTCGCCACCTTGTCCCCTTCTGTTTATCTTTCTTAACCCTTTCCCGGTTTTCCTGTCAAAAACAAAAATATCTCCATCGTTATTCCAGTTTTTCGTTAATATGAATTTATCACCTATTGCCATTACACTCCCCTGGGTAATAAATTCATCATTCGTTTCCAACGGGATGTATTCTACATCTATAAAATCTTGAAGAATCAGCTCTTTCTTTGGAAAACTTGCCGTTACGGCAACTGTGATAAGCTCACCGTGTGTGCTGGATTGTTTGCAGCCTACTATTCCTGTCATTACAAACAGGATAATTGTCAAAATTGTAGTTCCTTTTTTCATTGTATTATTAATTAATAGAGTCTGAATCTAAAACAAGCCGAAAGCCTCCATATTCATCGCGATAACTTTCTATATCATCACAATATGGACACCCGGCAGCCAATTGCACTCCCTTCCCCAACTCCCACCCCGCAAACACGACGAAAAAAGAGGAAAGATCCCTTAAATGGCCATTCTGGGTGGACAAACTTGCCATTATGGTAGTATTCTTTAGTGTACAAATCATTGCACTATTCCCACACATTACCACTCACGTCGTGTAAGCTTAATTCATTGTTCTTTTTCATACCTACCGGATGCGTAGTTCTCTGTTTTCCGTATTTACTTTTTTGATAATTCTCAATATACCAAGCAATTTCGTCTATATTATTATCTCCATTGTATTTGTACTCTTTGCTTCGTTTACCACCGCGCGCTGCATATTCCCATTCAGCTTCGGTAGGTAGACGAAAATTTCTATCCGTAAGGGTACTCAATTTACTTATAAACTTTTGGGCATCATTCCAACTTACTTGTTCTATTGGACAATCTTTACAACCAAAATTATAGGATCGGTTGATATCAGACCACATAACTACTTTCCACAATTTTTGAGTAACTTCATATTTGCTCATGTAGAAAACAGATAAAGTCGCCTCATGTGCCGGCCTTTCATTGTCTTCACAATCATCTCTTTGCTCACCTGTACATCCCATAATAAACATTTCACCTTCTACAAAAATCATCTCAAAACTTTCTCCACTTACGGTAAAAGTAAGACTTGATATCAATTCCTGGTCAGACTTATTTTGAGAACAAGCTATAGTGTTACCTAAAATAAGTACAAAAGCTAATATTTTAAAATTTTTCTTCATTTTATATTGTTTCTATTTCATTAAATCCGTTATAAATATCTTAATTATTTTGAATTTAGTTATACATTTTTCAAACAAACAGAGTTAACTTTATAAGTTTGTTTCAGATTAATCTGAGAACATATAGTCAAGATAAATGTGTTTATCGCTTAATTGCTCTCATTTCATAATCGAAGCAAATACAATAATCTATGACCTATTACGATAGCTACAAATATGATAAACATTTCATTTGTTGGAATCAACGGCTTGCTTTGGTACTCGGACAACTCACCAAGCCTGAAAATTCAAGAGATAATTTGGTATCGTTCTTGATGCTCATGAAGACATTGTGATGGTTTTCCAAAGGCATCGTAATGGTTTCCTCAACACTATATAATCTTCTAAAAAGATTCATAATGCACTGGAACTTCTAGTAAAGCCTCCTCCATCAAACGTCTGTTTTTACTTGCAATTATCAGCATAGCATAGGGAGTTGGTAGTTTCAGCCATTGACAATTTCTATCAGAATTTCCTTCATGTGGATTTAGTTTTAATATTGATTCTGTGTTATAGAAATAAGAGTGTTTATTATCCAGTGTTTGGACGTAATACTGGTATCTGCATTCGGTCATATAATAGCTTTTATCTATCATCGTGTATTTTCCATAGATTGTTGTATTCCAGGTAATATATGAAAATCCTCTTTTCGCAAGCAGGTCACGTGTAAACGAGGATGTATTTGTTTTTATATTATAATTTGATCCGAGCTGTTGTTCAAATTCCACTATGACTTTTTGTAATGTGTCAACTAAAATGTATCCTGTATTATCGGGATATTTTTTTGAAGTATAGGAGAATTTTAATAATTCCGGTTTTTTCTCATCTACAAATGAGGTCAATTTAAAATCTGTATTTTTAACAAATCTATTATCAAATCTCTTAATAAAAGGATGATATAAACTTCTCTCCATCTGAGCAAAATCGGCTTGGCTTCCTTTGGTGTTCGTTCTGATAACATTCTTTTGTGGACAAATCGTATATAATCGTTTCTCTTTATATGGAGGCTGGCAGACATTTCCTATACTGGTAAAGACATATCCGGTGGAATCACTCAATGATTTGGATAAAAAATCGTATCCCAGAATTATTTCATCTACCTGATAAAGGGTTTTTCTGTTTTTTACAATTTCTTTAAGAAGATCATTTATCCAATTCACACTTTGAGGAGTGACTGTTATTTCCTTCAAACGATAGGTTCTAGGAGATATAAAAATCGTATCATTTTGAAGAGGAAACGTAGCGATGGTATCTTTGTAGTTTATATGTGAATAATAAAGCGTGTCAAAAGTATATTTTACGTTATAATTTCCCATATCATCACTCATTGTTCCATTTACTACTCCATTTTTTTTGCTGTAAATACTTACATGCGGAATCGGAAGTTTTGAGATTTTATCTATTACAACTCCCTGGTTTTGAGAATGTATCGGCTGGAACCAACAAATCATTAATAATATACTAAATCGATTCATACCTTATTTCTTTTATGACTTGACTCCGTCACATTACAAAAATACAAACAACTATACATCAATACAGGGCTATATTTTCATCCCATCTTCTTTCTCCCCTTCCTCCAAAGCTGGTAAGAATTGATACAATTTTGCCACAGTACGTAGGCTGCTGGAGCTACGGAGGAGATGGGGTTCAGATAGGTTTGCGCCATCCAGATAGCGAGGATTGTATTCTTTTGGCCGAGCCCTTGTCCGCATGAAACCGGGTCGCCGTAATGTTTACCGATACGGCGACCTAAGAGGAATTGGGCGGCGCAGATTATCAGTGCAATAACAGCCAGGCTTATCTCGACTTTATAATTGGGGTTTTCCTGTTCGACGAGGAATTTTACAGTGTTCCCCGTTACAATTGTCAGAGCGATGGCCCATAAATAGAAGGAGAGACTGGGGAAATTGGCTATTGCTTTTGTTACTTTTGGGATATAATATTGTGCAATCCACGCCAGGAGTAAGGGTAAAAGCAGCACAGGGCCTATTTTTTTACAGATATAAAAGAATGCCTCAACAAAAGACATTTCCGCATGGGGGCCGATGAACGGAAAAAACAAAGGGGCTGCAATAGCTACTCCTATATTACATACCAACAGATAACTGGTAAGAAATGCCACATTCCCTCCCAGCATGCCGGTGATAACGGCTGCCGAAATAGCCGTAGGCGCCAGCACACAGATAAAAGCTCCCTGGGCGACAATCGGATGATACAGACTGACTATCCCATATATAAGCCAACAACCGATCAACTGAATCAGCAATAACCAGATATGTGCCGGACGGATATGAATATCCCGTGGCGACAACCTACAAAACGTAATGAATAACATGATAAAAATAATGTAGGGTGCTAAGATTATCAGACGACTCACCCATGGATAAGCAATGATTCCGATTATCAGGGCAATCGGAAGCGTCCAGTTTTTTATAGTTTGCAGCACTTCGTTTTGATTCAGTGCTGCAAAGCTACTATTTTATACCGATTAAACCAAAATCATCTTATTTTTAGTGTACGGATACCAAACCGGGGTATTTCTGCTTTTAACGAAGATTGGGCGCCGATAGTTGTTACAGCCGGCGTGCTGCTTACTTCGCCGTTCAGTTCTACCCATTCTATTTTTTCGGCTTTGCCGAAATAGGTAATCTGTTTCGGTGAATTGTCGCCTTGCGCATTGAACAGACGGATATACAGATCGTTTCCTTTATACTCTACGGCAGCCAGTTCGTAGGCGTTGTCCTGTATTTTCAGGAATGAATTTTCCAGCGAATCTTCAATGGCGATATTTGTCAAGACGCCTAATATCGGCTCGTGCGTCTGTTCGGTTTTTGTCCATAGGCGATTTTCATCCCATACTCCTTTATGCGGTAGCAAGGCGTACGACACGTTGATTGGACGATTAATGATATAGTTACGTCCCCAAAGGGCTTGTCCGCTGAATTGTAACGTCAGTGCAAGCGGATGCTCTTCGCCGTGTACGTAGCTGGTGGTATGGTCGGTAAACATGGCCAGACCATAATCTTTTTGCTTACTGGCTAAGTCTACCCAGTTGAGGATAATATTGTGCTTGATTTTGTCCCAACTATTGAAATACGTATTTACATTCCGACTCATACAAACATCATATGGTGCATCTTTATAGATCTGTTGTTGCTCGATAGCGGCAGGAAAGCATACCAATAGTTTATAGCGATCATCATAAAATGCTTTGCGTGGATTGGGTGCGCTAAATTCGACTCCCTGTTCTCCGATAGCGGGATTTCCCTGCCAATCGATATAAACCGACAGATCAATCTTTTCTTCCCCCTGCATCAGACGAATTGTTTGGGTAAAGGGATGTTCGCCTATCATGCCGTCGATGGCAATCTTAGCCGATACCGGTCCTTCTTCGATGATACGAATGGTTGCCGGCTGCTGTGAACTGGAGATATAATTATTTTTCGCACCGAAGAAACCTCTCAATTCATTGAAACGCCATTTGCTGCGGGAATCAACATATTCTTTATTATTCAGTTTCTTCGCTTTCAGGCTTTCGATTGTTCCACCTTTGGTCGGGTCGATGACGAGTGTGTACAAATCGCTCTCTAATATATATTTGCCACTTCTTTGCGTTACTTTAGGAGCTAATGGTGCGGCTACTTTAGCATTACGTATATTATAGGTAGTATATCCGAACGAAGGTACTTCACCCCTGAATAACAGGTACGATTCTCCATTTTCCACGATGATCTGTGCCGGTTGTTCCATTCCCTGATTACTGGTGACTACCCAATCTTGGTTTTTCCACATAGAAGGCACTTGGATACGAACGATTTCGTTTCGTTTCGTTGCTAATGTGTTATATAGACGGATAGACGAATTACCGTCCCTATTCAAAGTAGCTAAGCTCCTTTCGATAACCGTCCGACTGTTTTCGTTCGTTACCGATGTCCATTCCGATACATGTTGCGCCCAAGTACGGCCACCTTGTAGATTGTTGTATGGAACAATCCAGCAATCATGGTGTTGCGAAAGTAATAGTTTTACCCAACCTTCATCTATCAATTCTTTCGGATAGCGGGTATTATCACGCATCATTTTAGTCAGCGACGCCATCTTTTCTGCCTGTACAATATTGTTTTCTGCAGCGCGTACTTCCTGTGCCAGCGTCTGCATCACCTGACTTCCCCAAACAAGGCTGGTAAGTACATCTTCCTGTGTGAAATGCCAGTCGTCGTTAGTTGAGCCGACAGTGAAATTAGTGATATAATTCCGCCAGGTTTTATAGTGAGTCGGCGTATAAAATTGGGAGGTATCATTCCCCAGCCAGGGACCACGGTTCCAACCGCCGCTCCAGGCAGCATCCTGTATACACATACCTGTTGGGTTCTTGATACCGGCCTCGAAACACTTTTGTATATATTCTTTGGAATTATACGAGGCTATTGTTTGCCAGGTTGATCCGGGCTTTAAATCCTCACAGGCATAACGGGGGACGGTGAGTATCTTCGTTCCGTCGGGCCCGATCCAGTTGACTAACTCTCCGCCATATGATGCTGTGTATCCTCCCCACATCGTATTTGGATTTTTAGTGGAAGCATACGTAAAACCAAGCGATTTTAATAGAGAAGGTAATGAACTTGTAAAGCAAGGTTCTTCAGCAGAATAGGTGGTAAACTGTACCGTAGGGAAATGTTTACGCACCATTTCCATTCCATAGGTAAATTGCCGGATATTACTTTCGCCGGAAGTCCCGAAGAAATAACTCTGTGCATACGAGGGATTCACATATTCAATACGGCTGGTATTGACCGATTGGTCTTTAAATAACTTTTGGAATTTGGCATATCCTTCTGGATCACGCAATTTTACCACATCCCACGATTCGGGTTCTATTTCGATACTGATTGACCAGTCCGGATTTTCCGTTAATTTATCACTCATAAAATTCGTCTGTCCCAACGGATAATGTCCATAAATTCCCCCATGGTATCCGTCTATAAAATAGGCATTTTGTGCATGTGTGCCTATACTAATCAAAAGGATAGCAGCTATCCATAAACAGCTTTTTGCTTCTTTCATGATATTATATTTTTTCGATTAAAATAACTAATCTGTCCGGTTTATTCTCCGAATAGATCCGGTTTATTAATTGTTGTTGTTCGTTTACACAATCTTCCCGTATTCCTTTATTCCTGAATTTCAGCCAATATTCGCCATTCCACTGAAGGAAGATATCATGCGGCGCATATTTTCTCAGTGTATCTACTGCCGCATCATTACAAGCCCATAACATACCGGTTTTACGCATCAGGTTGTATTCCACCCAGAAGAATTCACGCATCTGGCGTTCTTTCAGCCATCGCTTTTCGTTCAACTCCATTATTTTCAAGGCCTTCTTATACTGAGGCGTATGTTTTAGTCCGGCCATATTGATGCCTCGTCCTAACTCTTGAGCCGTAAACCGTTTGATTACTTCGCCATTTATCTTTAATTGGTAATAACCATTGGAAAGCCCTTTTATACATAATCCTTCATAATTCATTTCGTCCATAAAAGGGATTATTCTCATGGCGTCTGCCGGTGTCTGTTTTTCGTTTTCATAAGCCACTTCACTCACCGGAAAAGGTAATGCGTTCGCTTGATAAGTAAACGAAATCTGTTCCGGCTGAATAGTCAGTTCGGAAAGACGGCAGTTTTCTGCTTTTTCTATCTTTTTATTTTGCGAGTCAATCAAAATATCGGCTACAGGTTTTCCGGCAAGGCCTTGTGCTTTCAGAAATAAATAAGCCATTACCATATGCCCGTCTGTTGTAGGATGAATACGGTCTCTCCCACAAAGCGTAAAACTTGAATCAACCCGTTGTTCTAGTGTATTAATATCTGCCATTGGTTGATTAAAATCTACAAACTCCCATTTATTTTTCTTGGCAGATTCTTCAAGAAACATGCCAATCTGTTGTATTCGTTTATTTTTGCCGATCAAAGGGACGCCACGCCCGAACTGTGCTGTTTCCTCGTAAGGCGAACCGCCGATTAATATCTTTTCCGAGCGGGTATGTTTTTTATAAGCTTCTTCCAGCGGAATATACTCTTCATGCGTTTTTTTCATACGCGCCATAGCAATAGAATCGGCGTCCGGCTTTTCCGAAGGCATATATCCCGTGTCATTCATTCCGAATGTAAGCGTCAATACAGTCGGCTCATGTTCAAAAACTTTATCTAACCGTTCATATATTAAACCGGCTGTATCTCCGCCGATACCTTCATTAAATATGTCAATCCGCATATCCGGAAAACGCGTCATATAATACAGCCAGATATATGAATGATAATGTCCTCCACAGGTTATGCTGTTTCCTACAAAGACAACTCTGTCTCCCTGTTTAAATGGTTTCATAGCCTGTGCGTACAGTGAGGAAGACAAAGAAAACAAACAAAGAAAACAAACAAAAATCAGAAATTTCTTCATATCTGATAAAATTAAACTTGGTACTGAAAAAAGAATACAATCTTTTATAAAGAGATTGTATTCTTTTTTGTTAAAGAAAAATTATTCGCCCAATAATGGGTTCATCTCTATTTCCCTGTAATGAATCGGGAATAGTAAATCCGTTTCTTTGAAGGCATACTCATGGTTAGGAGCTTTATAACCTATCAACGGAACGATTTGGTTGGAAACCGGGTCGAAAGCCTTACGGGTACGTAGCATATCGAACCAATTCTGTAATTCGAAACAAAGTTCAAAGAAACGTTCCTTGTATACTTGATCGGCCGTAATCGACGTAGATTTGCTTTCGGATGGAAAAGCGCGGTTGCGAACTTGAAAATATGCATCTATGGCCTCTTGATCGGAGGTTGTTCCACCATCTGCATTTGCTTTTGCTTCCGCACACATCAGCAAAACGTCCGCATACCGCAACAACGGTACATTGGCTCCGCTGTTACCTCCGGTGCGTTCTACCTCGTCATCCCAAAATTTATAAATATGGGGATAACCGACTTCGACGATTGTCTCCGGATCATTATATTTGGGTAGGCGCATATAGAAAAATGCTTGGTCGGCCTTCCGTTTGTCGTTATCGTCGAAGGCGTCGTAAAACTCCTTCCGTGGTATCAAACCACCTCCATAGGCCGGACGATTCGAAATTGGAAAGTCGGGATAAGGCATTAAACCGTAATGGAAAGGAGAGCTGTTATTCACCGGCTCGCGCTGGATCATAAAGATATGCTCTCCAGCGTTTTCATTAGCGGAAGCCCGCAAATCGGCATAGTCGTCAAACAGATAGAACTGTTTGCTATTTATTAATTCTCGTGCCGTATCGTAAGCTTTCTGGTAATATTCCGCCCCTTTCTGCAACGGATATCCGGCCATCGTCAGGTACACTTTCGTGAGTAAAGCCTTCACGGCGCCTTGTGATACATGCCCACTCTTATCTGTCCAGGGAAGACCTAGTGAAGCGGCTTTTTCCAGATCGGCTACGATCAGGTCATAGATGGCAGATACCGGTGATTTGGGAATTTGTATATTATTCAAATCCTTGGTTGATTCGGTCTTTAACGGACTATCCCCATACAACTGAACGACGAAGAAATAGTAGTAAGCCCGCATAAAATAAACTTGGGCCAGGTAACGATCTCTTGCTGCCGTACTGATTACATCCGAAGAAATATCAGTCAAGTTTTCAATCACACTGTTACAATTTTCGAGCGGTATATACAACATTTGCCAGAATGTCCGGAAACGACCATTTGTATTATCAAAACCAGACAATAGGAGAAATTGATTTTCCGCGTCGGTGGCTGAACGCGAGCGATAGCAATGTCCTACTACATACTCCAGATTGAAAGATGTAACAGTAGCAATTTCCATATCAGTCGTCAGTAAATAAGTCAGGCCGTTGTATGTACCATTAACGGCGGCGCTTACCTGAGCTTCCGATGTATAATATTCCGACGGCGTAAGAAATGTTTTGGGTTCTTCTTCCAAGAAGCTATTACAAGCCATACATATCGTTGATACAGCTACTATAAGTATCTTGTTAATTATCTTTTTCATGTATATTATGAATTTGATGATTAGACATATTCTATTAGAAATTTACTCCTAACGTAAAGGCAAATGTCCTTGGTTTAGGATAGGTATAAAAGTCAATTCCCTGCTCAAAAACAGCGTCATAACTGGTTACTTCCGGATCGCTTCCTGTATAATTCGTGAACAATAAAGCATTCTCTACATTAAAACCAAGCGACAGGGATTTAATATGTGCCTTAGCCAATAATTGGCTACTGAAATCATATTTAAGCCCAATATTACGTACACGAAGGAAAGAACCGGGCTCGCAACTATATGAATCCACATCGTTTTCGTAGCCGTCACCCGGCAAACGTAAACTCACGATCATGCCACCCTGGTTATCAGGTCGCCAGGCTTTTTCCAAAATACCCCCATACGCATTGGAGAATGTCACCCGGTTTTCCATCAATTGACGGGTAAAGTTGATAAGCTTATTGCCATACGCCCAATGCAAATCAAACATAAAAGTAAACCCTTTATATGAAATCGAATTGTTCATATTCATCTCAAACTTAGGTGTTCCTAAACCGATATAATCCTGATCTTCGCCGTCTTTAATGCCATTTCCATTCTTGTCCCAATATTTCAGGTCGCCGGGCTTTTTATTGTATTTGGCTGCTTCTTCGGCTTCATCCGTACCCCAGGTACCCAGGCGCACATATCCGTACAACTGGTTCAGTGGCCGGCCTTCTACAATACGTCCTCCCCATTTACCAATAATATTTCCGTCAATATCGATTACCTTCGAACGGTTCATCGTATAATTTAATGTACTAGTCCACAACAAATCACGACTTTGAATATTGCGAGTAGTTAATGCTAATTCAATCCCTCGATTCCGTATCTTACCTAAATTCGTCCACGAATTACTATAACCGGTAGTTGAAGGTATTTGTAAATTATACAAAAGGTCTGTTGTTATTTTATTATAAAAATCGGCCAGAAATTCTATCCGTCCCTTAAACAAACTAAGATCTAATCCTACATTGAGTTGATTCGATTTTTCCCATTTCAAATCAGGGTTGCTGATCCGATCCAAACGAACGGCTGATTCAAGTGATTTATTAAACGGAACTGTACTATTGGCATAGCTCGCCATTGTTCTATAATTACTAATACCGGCATTACCTACAATCCCATAACTGGCACGTAATTTTAAATCTTCAATCGTTTCTTTAATAGATTCGAAGAACGCTTCGTTTGAAATACGCCAAGCTGCTGAAAATGAAGGGAAGAAACCATACCGGTTATTCTCTCCGAATCGCGAAGATCCGTCATAACGGAATGATGCACCAATCAAATAACGTTCATCATAATTATAATTTGCTCTTGCATAATACGAGTTCATTTTACTATCGTAATAATCAGAACTTGTCCGACTACGGGAAGTACCTACTTCAAGGTTATTATACTGGAAAAAATCATCAAAGAAATTGTCGACGCGCGCATCCGTTTTTGTGTATTTTTCATAATACCAACTGGCTCCGGCAACAACATTCAGGTTGTGAATACCCCAGGTATTATCATATGTCAGGTAATCTTCATTCGTCCACGAGCTATTTACATGATGTTCTCTTTCGGCTCTGCCGTTATAAGAATCGCCATAACCAAACAACGTACTCGGCAAATAAAGCGATACCATCCGGTTGGCATCCTGACGGCTAAAACTGGTGGTAAGTGTTAGCTTATCCGATATTTTGAATGTACCGATAAGATTTGCCAACATATACTGACGCTCTACTATCCTTTCTCTTTCTTTTAATATTTTTACCGGATTTTCAGCGTCTTCCGCACCCGGATAATCACCTTTTCGTGAATAGCTGCCATCTTCATATTGTACCGGCATAAATGGTAAAAATTCCAATGTATACCGTGAAATGGCGTTTTCAGATTCACGAGTTTTGGTGTTACCCATATTCATAACTGCTTGTAAGCGGAACCAATCTTTCAAATCCCAGCTAAGGTTTAAAAAACCGGTCAATTGTTTACGATAAGTTTCTAACATAATACCCTGATTATCCCGGTATGAAACATTAGCTACAGCCGTTAATTTATCATTACCACCCGAGAAAGAAAGCGAATGTTGATGCGAGAATGAATTACGGGTTACTTCGTCTTGCCAATCAGTATTATACTTAGGCGTACCATCGGCATTAAACAAATCGGCTTTACGGGCAAAATTATTGTCAGGATTCAAATGCGGAGCAATACGCCCCGGAGCATATTCATACGCTCGCTTGAATACTTCGAGACTCTCGTAAGCGTCTAGCACGTCTACCTTGCGGGCTAATGTTCCTACAGAAAGAACCGTATTGTAAGAAATATTAGTGATATTCTTACGTCCTTCCTTTGTTGTAATCACCACAACCCCGTTTGCACCACGAGAACCATAAATAGCAGAAGATGTAGCATCTTTTAAGATATCTATTGATTTGATGATGTTCGGATCGATCGTTTCCGGGTCTACACCCACAACGCCATCTACTACATATAAAGGCGCAGTATCTGAATTAATAGAACCTGTACCACGAATTTTAATTACAGGGCTACCACCGGGGGCTCCTGAATTAAGCATAATACTTACACCGGCTACTTTTCCTTGCATACCTTGGAAAATATTAGAAGCCGTAGGCCTTTCTTGTAATGCATCGCCGCTAACGGAACTAACCGAAGTCGATATATTTCGTTTCAGCATCGTTCCGTAACCGACTACCACTACTTCGTCGAGCGTTTTTGTATCTTCTACCAGGCGAATTACCAGGGTGGTACGGTTTCCTACCACAACCGATTGTTCCGTATATCCTATGTACGAAACAGTTAGTGTAGCGTTCTGCGGAACTTCCAATGTGAATTTGCCGTTTATATCGGTTATCGTACCCGTTGTAGTACCTGTCATTACTATGTTGGCTCCAATAACCGGCATATTATCCTGGTCGAGTACTGTTCCGGTAATGGTTTTCCGTTGTTGGACAATAGCGTTTTTCTTCAGGACGGTAATATGTTTGTCGATTATTCTGTAAGTCAAGTCGGTATCTTTCAATAGCGCATCTAAAACATCCGTTACTTGTTTGTTCTTTACATAAATATTGACTTCTTTGTTGTTGTCAATATCTTCACTTTTATAGAAGAACATAAATTCTGTTTGTCCTTCTATCTGGGTTACCACATCATAAAATGTTCCGGCTTTTACATCGATGGAGATATGTGTCTTCTGTGCATAGGTCTCTGCCGATATATGTAGAATACCTATAATTAAGAAAAACAGCGTGATTTTCATGATAGACTTGAATTTTTTGTACGATAGATTATCACTATTCAGGACTTTTTCCATAAGTTTGTCATTATTTTTTATTAATAACTTGCTCTTCTTCGTCTTAAGGGTTGCAATCTATAGCGAAGAAGGCGATTAAATTGGATAAATAATAGTATCGGATCGGGAATGAGAACAACATTTCCGATCCCTTTTTCAGGGGATCATTTCATAGGCATAAAAATTTTAAAGGTTATAAAACTATTTCTTCACTGATAAAATTATCTCATCGCTTGTTATTTGATAATTAAACTGTTTTTCCGAAGTGATTACTTTTAAGACATCTTCTATCTTTTGGCCGAGAGAGAAGGTTCCGGTATAACGGATATCCTTCAGGGTTTCGCTTTCGATACGGAGGGTTACTCCATATAAATTTTCTAACCGGCGAACAATGGTTGACAATTTTTCGTCTTTAAACCTGTATTTGCCGTCTATCCATGAATTTGCTATTGTAGCATTTACTTTGTTTAATGATACTGAGCCTGTTGTATTATCAACAGATGCCTGTTCTTTGGAGGTCATAAACATCTGGCTCATTTTCTTTCCATTCCCATCATAGGATTCCAATAGTATTTTACCTTCTATTAATGTAATTGCACTGTAAGGGTCTTCCTTATAAGCGAGTACATTAAACAAGGTTCCTAAAACCGTTATTTCCTGTCTGCTTAATTTGACAATAAAAGGCTTTTCATCATTCTTTACCACCTTGAAATAGGCTTCACCATCTAAATAAACTTCTCTTTTATATTTTCCAAATTCAGTAGGATACTTAAAATGGGTTGCCGAATTGAGAATCACTTCACTACCATCTGATAGTATGACGAGATTGGCTTTCCCTCCTTTTTCAACTGTTATTTCATTAAAAGTAACCGGTGGCTCAGGCGTTAATTTTCTAATGAGTTCATTTGTACCGAAACCGATACAAACAGCCATAACAGCTACGGCCACATATCGTAAACAAATAATCCAAAAACGACTTGTTCTTTTCTCCCGAACGGTTGAGCCTGTATTTATCTTTTCATATAATGGCTCCCATTGTTTGTCGTAAGATCTACCTTTCAGATAGGTTGATAGTTTTTGTGAATCATATAGTTTCTTCAACTCGAAAAAATGGCTTTTGTTTTCCTCCTTTTCATGTATCCATTGATCGAGTTCCTTTAAGCTGTCTTCGTCTATTTCTTTTTCGAAATAACGTATTATCAACTCTTCTATATGATCATTACATGTCATGTGTTTTTTCTTTATTATTTATAACGACAAAACCGGAAAATATACTTACATAATGTGGCTGATATTTCAACTTATTTTATGACTGCAAGGCATTTCGTATCAGTTTCAATGCTTTATATAGTTGTGCTTCTACCGTACGACGTGATATATTCAGCATATTCGCTATTTCGGATGATTTTTTTTCATGTAGATATGATAAGGTAAAGATTTCCCGGCATTTTTCGGGCAACTTCTCTATTTCATTATATATTAAAGCAATTCGTTCGTCTTCCTGAAACAAGAAAACAGGATGGTCACTGTATTGTAATTCTTCCACTTTCAGTTTGTGTATCACAGTACTGATATAATTTTGCTCTACTGATTGATGTTTCAAATAATCCAGACAGGCATTCCTGATAGCATTGAACAGATAAGTTCTCAATCCATTTTCAGATAATAAAAAAATCTTCTTTTGCCATACTTTAAGAAAGATATCCTGAACAATATCTTCCGCTGTTCCCATGTCGACATATTTGTTAGCAAAATAAGTCAACCGGGGAGCGTTCTTCAGATAGAGTTCTTTGAAAAGCTCTATAGGATGGCTACCTTCCATTAGTTACCGAAATCTTTATCAGGCGCATCCGTAAGCATAAGTTCTAATGTGCCGCCTTTCATTATATCCTGATAATCAATATAACATTTGTTATAGTCGTTCCCATTTAATTTAGCTGACTTGATATATACATTCCGGTGGCTATTATTGGTAGCGATTATACTGAATGTTTTTCCACTTGTGAGATTTATATCAATGCGATCGAAAACCGGTGATGTTATCTCAAAACGCGTTTCACCTGGACAAACCGGATGAATACCGGTAGCGCTTAGCACATACCAGGCCGACATTTGTCCGACATCTTCATTTCCTACTAACCCCTCTACACGGTTGTTATAAGCTTTCTCGCAAATATAGCGTGTCCACTTCTGCGTTTTCCAGGGTTCACCCAATCGATTATATAAATAGGGTACATGATGAACCGGCTCGTTTGCATGATTATAGTATTCGTTCCACAAGAAATGAGAAGGCGTTTTTTCAAACAGATTATCTAAATCGGCAAGCACCTGTTCGCGACCTCCCATTAATTCCGTGAGGCCTTCGATATCATGAGGAACAAACCAACCCTGTTGATAGGGATTACATTCAACACAGCCATACCACTCCTTTAACCGGCCTTCTTCCGGCCAGGGATAATAGGCACCGTTTTCCTGACGAGGACGAAAACTATTCTTCTCTTTATCAAAGATATTTTTATATGAACCGGAACGTTTTAAATATTTTTGTTGGTCGTCCGTATATCCTAACCAGCCGGCTAATTCGGAAACACACCATTCGGTATATCCGTATTCTAACGTATTGGAGATTCCTGATGGACCGGGGAAGTAACCTGATTCACCGGTCCCAAACTTCTCGGAACTGTTTACGGCATACCGGTATGCTTTCTCAACGTCATAATCGCGGATACCTTTTACGTATGCGTCTGCCAAAACTGAAATCGCCGGATTACCTAACATACATCCCGTATATGAATTAAGGAATTCCCATCGTTCGAAATACTGTCTCCTGCTTTGCTCCGCCATTGTAATCAACGAATTTAGCATATCATTTACCACATTCGGATTGATAATTGTCTGAAGAGGCATCTGGCTACGGAAAACATCCCAACCACTGAAAACCGTCCGTTTGGTAAATTTATCGGATGTGTGTATTTGATAATCACCGCCGATATAGCGACCATCTACATCCGTATACATACGCGGGTCAATCATTGTATGGTATAAAGCCGTGTAAAAGATTGTCTTTTGGTCGGCGTTACCACCTCCAACCGTCATCTTTGCCAAAGCATTATCCCAACGTAATTTGTTTTTCTCTAAAATAGTATCGAAATCCCAATCGGTCATTTCGGCTTTCAGGTTCTTTTCCGCACCGTCCATGTCGACAAAAGATATTCCTGCTTTTATACAAACGGCCTCGTCTTTTGTTGTTTCAAATTCAGTAAAGAAACCAATATGTTTGCCTTCAAACTCATCTATATCCCGGATAATGGTAGTATCTGCTATTATCTGTTGGTAGGCATTGCTTTCTATATCTTCACGCTTACGGCTTTGTCCTTCGGGGATATCAGCGCTCCATATGGCGTACTTCTTTAATGGTTTGGAGAATTGGGCATAAAAATGTACTGTATACAGAGCTTTGCCATCGCCATTGCCCCAACCTCCACCTGCGGGTGTACACTCCATCCAACCTTTTATAGTATGGTTGTCTACTACTTTTATGTATTGCCGGGTAGAGGTTCCTCCGACTCTTCTGGCTAAGTCTATTTGAATACGGGATTGTTTGTTTTCCGGAAATGTGAAACGTAATATACCACTATGTGGAGCAACAGTTGCTTCAGCTCTTATTCCATAATCGGTTAATTCTACTGCATAATACCCTGCTTTTGCCGTTTCAGTCTTCTTATCATATTGGGAACGATATCCTGATTCGGGATTATCCAGGCTGCCTGCATTTGTTTTCATTTCGCCAACAGTAGGCATAACCAGAAAATTACCTAAATCGCCATACCAGCCTACGCCACTCATTTGTGTAAAAGCAAAGCCTTCAATTGATTCGTGCTCGTAACTATAACCTGAGCCGTTATCGCCACCTGTAATTGTATTCGGACTTAGCTGAACCATTCCGAAAGGAGAAGTAGCCCCAGGTATTGTTTTACCCAATCCATGATATACTCCCGCAGCTCCTATGCTGGTACTGGCGCCGATAAACGGATTCACGTAATCAGACAGGCGTTTTGTATTTAGTTCGTTTTCATGGCAAGAAGAGAAAGCCATTATAATAGAAACTGATAAAACGCAAAGGGTTATTTTCTTCATGACATAAGTTGTTTTTGTTTTCTTGTCGTTTCATTATCCCGATAAAAAAACGACAAGAACGCTAAATTTACTTATTCCCGCGAATAAAAAGTTTTTCATTTATCTCAGCGGAATATATTGGACAAAGGCTTCTATCGCTTCATATGAAGCCAGTCCTAGTTCTTTATATAATTCAGCTGTTGCACGATTACGGTCTTCGGCGCGTTGCCAGAAAAGACGTTCGTCATCACCTAAAAAAGGAGCGCTTTCCATTTGCGACTGATGTTTCAGGATTGCATTTCGTTTATGACGCAATTGTTCGGGACTCATCGGTACGGCCATTTCAATATGGTCCATTTCCCATTCCGCCCAAGCTCCCCGATACATCCAGATACGGCAATTATTCATCCAAGCCTCGTCTTTCAATTCATCTATTGCCGCTAATGCTGCATCCAAACAAACTTTATGTGTTCCATGAGGATCAGCCAAATCACCGGCTACAAATATCTGATGAGGTTTCACTTCTTCTAATAAATCACGAATAATTTTAATATCGGCTTCACTGAGGCCATTCTTTTTTACCATACCTGTTTCATAGAATGGCAAATCAAGGAAACGGATATGATCATCGTGGGTGATGCCGCTATACCGTGCTCCTGCACGAGCTTCTTCCCGGCGAATCGTTCCTTTCATAAAGAGAACATCTTCTTTTTCTTTTTCGCCTTCCACTTTTTCATTACGAAGGAAATAGGCTATTTCTTCTGCTTTTTTCTTTACCGTATCATCTTTGGGCGAATATTTAGTACAAACATCCCGCAGATATTCGCAATACCTGATCACTTCTTCATCTCCTACTGCAATGTTGCCTGATGTCTGATAGGCTACATACACATCATGCCCCTGCTCGCACAGGCGGTTGAATGTGCCTCCCATTGAAATAACGTCGTCGTCGGGATGTGGGCTGAAGATAATCATCCGTTTCGGATAAGGCGTTGCCCGTTCGGGACGGTTGGAGTCGTCGGCATTGGGTTTACCGCCCGGCCATCCGGTGATCGTATGTTGTATGTCGTTGAAGATATCGATATTTACCTGATAAGCCGAACCGAACTTCGCTAATAAGTCGTTCAGGCCATTTTCGGTATAATCTTTGTTTGTTAATTTCAGGATCGGTTTTCCCGTCAACTGGCACAGCCATACAATGGCGCGCCGGATCATTTTATTATCCCATTCGCAATCCGTAACCAGCCAGGGATGGCTTATCCGTGTCAGTTGGGAAGCAGCGGAAAGGTCTATCACCACTTTTACATTATTCTGGTTTTGCAGGTAAGACGCCGGATTAACATCGGTTACTTTCCCTTCGATCACTTCCTTCATGATGCGGGCTTTACTTTCGCCCCAGGCCATTAATACAATTTCTTTGGCGTGGAAAATGGTAGACAGGCCCATCGTAATAACGCCTTCCGGCACATTATCGATGGATTTGAATACTTTGGAGGCTTCTTTCCGTGAATCATTATCCATCAGAATCAGGCGGGTGGTAGAACCAATGGTCGTACCGGCGCCGTTAAAGCCGATGTTTCCGGCATAGCCGATACCCAGCAGCATATAATCAATCCCGCCCCATCTTTTCACATCTTCTTCATACCCCAGGCAGAAATTATAAATATCTTCTTTGGGCAAGAAACCATCCGGCGAATAGATATTCTCCGGCTTTATATCGATATGGTCCAGAAAATAATCTTTCAGGTAAGACAAATTACTGAAGATGGCGCTCTTCAACGGATAAAATTCATACAGGTTAAATACCACCACGTTCTGAAAGCTCAGATGTTCTTCCGTATGCATACGTACCAATTCCTTAAAGATGCTTTGCGGCGAACGACCTCCCGGAAGCCCTA
>JAISDJ010000089.1 GCA_031264865.1 Tannerellaceae bacterium
TCCAATCCTTTCTTCCGGGCTATTCCGGCCCTTGTTACCCGCTTGGGTTTGTAGGGGAGGTAGATGTCTTCTATTTCCGTACTGTCCCAGGATTCTTCGATACGTTTCTTTAGCTCGGACGTTAATTTCCCCTGTTCTTCGATGGAAGAAAGGATCGTTTCCTTCCGTTTGGCCAGCTCCGTCAGTTTGTCGTACCAATCATTGATGTTACCGATTTGTACCTCGTCCAGGCCGCCGGTTACTTCTTTACGGTAACGGCTGATAAAGGGGATCGTCGCTCCTTCTTTGAGCAAACCAATCGTACGCTCTACTTGTCCGGCAGGAATAGCCAGGCTGCGTGAGTTTAGCGTATGGAATAAAGTTGTCATATTATATATCCGGTTGTTTTAATTTCACCGTCAAAGGTAGTAATTTTATAAATATCGAAGAAGAACCGGAGCAAAACCTATTTTCGTCTTCTCAATGGAAAATGTTACAATTAAACATTTTGAAGAAACGAAATTTGGAAAGATACGGGTTATGTTTTAAGAATACAGAACAGGATTGAGGTATAATAAAAATGAAAAAAAGAAGATGAAGTCATCCAAAAGAACTATATTTGTAGTTGTAAAATTATTGCTGAATAGAATTTAAACAAACAACTCTTTACGTATGAAAAACCCTTTGTTAACAATGTTCTTTTCCGGAGTAAGTATATTAATCTCCTGCCAATCAAGTGTTCCCTATCCGGAAGCGATGCAGCAGGCGGAACGATGTATCTTGCAATCCCCTGACAGCGCCTTTCATTATCTTGCCTTACTCGATTC
Source organism: Tannerellaceae bacterium (assembly GCA_031264865.1). Classification (GTDB taxonomy): domain Bacteria; phylum Bacteroidota; class Bacteroidia; order Bacteroidales; family Tannerellaceae; genus DFXE01. Next base: position 807 of record JAISDJ010000089.1, read on the forward strand.
TTCCATCCGGTATGAACCACAGGAGACGCGCATGTATTATGGAATGCTTACTACAAAAGCCCGGGATAAAATGTATATTGAACATACTTCCGACTCGTTGATGAAAGAAGTGGTTCGCTTTTATGAATCATACGGCGATGCGGATAAAATAATGGGAGCCTGTTATTATCTGGGCTCTGTCTACCGGGATATGAAGGATGTGCCACGCGCTATAACGGCTTTTCAACAGGCGGCTAAGGTGGGAGAGAATAGTCGGCGGTATGATATTTTGGGGCGGATTTATGAACAGATGGGAACACTGTTTGCTTATCAATCATTGTATGACGATGCGATGAAGTCATATAAAAAAGCCTATACCTGTTATCTGATGCAAAAAGAAGATGCAGGGATTGTCTATTCTTTGCGGAATCAGGGACGCATGCATGAATACCTGAGCCATTCGGATAGCACGGAATGTTACTATAAAGCTGCTTATAAGAAAGCGCTTGAAATGAAAAATCAGCAAATAGTCGATGCTATATCAGTAGAATTAGGTCATGTTTACATTGACTTAGGAAAGCTTGATTCTGCAAAAATAGTTTTTTCAAGAATAGCAGATTTGAAAGATGACGCGATTTATTTAAACGGATTAGGAACGATTTATCAATTAACGTCACAACCCGATTCGGCCCGTTTTTACTTCCTGCAAGCATTACAGGAGCCGAGGCCATCGCAGAGTGTTTATTTGAAAAGTGCTGTTAATAGAGCATTGGCTACCCTTGAAGCGGAGGAGGGAAATTATTATTCCGCTTTCAACTATGCTCAAAAAAGCCTGGAACTGAGAGATTCTATCAAAAAGATTACCAGGACCGAAGCCATCGGCAAAATAAATGCCCTTTATAACTATCAGCTCACGGAAGAGCAAAACATGCGATTAGTAAAGAATAATAAAACAAAAAGCGGGCTATTGATTGGCGCCGTAATTTTTATGGTAATAATCATTTATTCCTATTTTCGTTATGTAAAAAAACATAAACGAATCGTCGGGGAACAGGAAGAACGGTTGGCAGACCTGAAAAATGAACAATATAAAAACAGCCGGGAATATGTTCTTGAAAATGAAAAAGAGATATCAAAGTTGGAACTCCTGCAACAAACCGAAGGAGACGAAGAAAAACTGACTTCTCAAATAGAATTGTTGAGGATTGCTAACCAGGAAATCCAGATTGTACAAAATAAGAGAAAATTATTAGAGTTACTCCTGAGCGGATCGGACATATACCAATTATTCCATCAGGCGCCCTACCAGAATAATACATCTATTACTGTGGCAAACTGGGCGGAACTGAAAGATATGATCGATAAAACATACGATGGATTCACAAAACAAATCTATACGTTGTGTCCGAAAATATCCGAACACGAACTCCACATTTGTTATCTGATAAAGATTCATATTCAGGTAAAAGATATTGCCAGGCTCCTTAACCGTTCCGCCTCTGCCATCAGTAATTCACGTGTCCGCCTGTATAAAAAAATATACAGAGAAGACGGAAATCCGGAAATGCTGGATAAATTTATCCTTGATCTATAAGTTATGACATTTGTGAACAAAAAGTGAATGATTTGTAAACGACGTTTTATCGGTTATAAGAATCTTTAATCCTACTTTTGTTATTGAACACTAAACAATGCAAAATGAAAACAAAAAGATTTCTAACAATTTTATCATTCACTCTACTCTTACTTGCTCTTTTTCATGTAGATGTAAAAGCAGATGAGAAAAATTGGCATCAAGCCGGTAATCGTTCCAGCGGTAATCCTTCCGTTTCAATCTTTGTATTTATAGAAGAAAACGATCTCCACATTTCTTCTATAAAAGAATGGGACCAGGTAAGTATTCAAGTGCTGGATGCAAGTAATACGACAGTTTATGGGGGTGAGATATACCTTCCGGCAGGAGAAGAAATTACGATTCCTGTTGGAGATATACCAGATGGAGTGTATCAAGTGATACTGACCAAGTATGACATTCCGATAGTATGGTATTTGACAAAATAAAACAGATGTACCATGAAAAAGGAAAAATCATCTATCTTCTGTCGAAAATCTATCCCCCGACCGGTGACACGCAACGGCGTTTCGCAACGGCTCCCGAATCGGCAAACGGGAGCGGCGGGATAAACATGGCTTCCGGGATATAGACAATCTATTAAAAACAAAATTTATGAAAATATTCAACTGTATTTTATTTTGTATGTTGCTTGCCGGGGTTTCCTGTCTGGATAACGTTCCGGGTGGTATAATACCCTTGAAAGGGACACAATGGAAACTGGCGGGCTCAGTAAATGTAGAAACAGGCGAGCTGAGAGAGTTTCAGCCGACAGCCTGCGCTGAGTGTTTTACGCTTACGTTTCATTCGGATCATGAGGCTTCGGGACTTAGTGTGTGGGTAAAAACAGCGATTGATCTGCTGGATTTGCGCAAGTATATGAATCATGACATATCGGAAGCCCGTTGGGGCGGAGATCCGTCTTTACGTATAGATGGAGACCGTTTCAGGAGTATCATGATATCCATTGAATCGTTTACCGTAACCACAGAAGAGTTAAAACTTTATCACAACAACAAAACGGAATATTTACTTTTTAAACGTATACAACCATGAAGAAGATACTATTAATAACGCTATGTGGGCTGTTTGCATACGCATTGCATGCCCAGATTACAACAGACGAACGGCCTTACGGTCTGAATGTAACAGCTAAGGCAAGAGTAAACGGCCTGAATGTAATTACACTGTCGACTCCAAACAGAACCGTTATTGCACAGGAAGATTTGATAAACGACAGCCAGCCGGGGCCTGTACGCTATGCTTATCCGGTAGACGTAAACTATACGCTTGAAAATTCCGGCGTATGGCAGGAATTGAATGACGGGAGTAAAATCTGGCGTTTGAAGGTGAAACTGCCTGGAGCGCTGTCAACCAATACGATATACGACAAGTTCTGGCTGCCGGAAGGAGGCAAGTTTTTTGTTTACAGCGAGGATACCGAACAGTATATTGGTGCCATTACTTCTGAATATATTGAGGGAAGCCGTGAAAATCCCATTGAATTTGCAACGGCTATTATTTATGGAGAGACGGTTGTCTTTGAATACTTTCAGCCGGCGTCCGTCAGTGATTCCGCCGTCATATCCATACCGCGCATTTATTATGGATATCGATATGTTGACAATCCCTACGAAAATATACTGCGGGATTTAGGATTCGCTGGAAGTTGTAATATAAACATCAATTGTTCGGAAGGAAATAATTGGCAAACGGAAAAACATGCTGTAACCAGAATCGGTATTCCCGGGCCGAACAGCTTTAGCTGGTGCTCCGGCGCTTTGGTGAACAACACCGCCAATAACGGTACGCCTTACGTATTGACAGCTCATCACTGTTTGGAAGGGTTGGACGCCATTTCCAACAGCAGCGCGAGCCAATGGATATTTTACTGGGAATACGAGCACCCGGGATGCGCTAACAGTGCTACCGAACCGGCAATACGGAGTACAACGGGAGCTACGGTAGTAGCCAACAACTCAATTTCTGATTTCGCCTTACTCCGCTTAACACAGAATCCCCGCAATGTATCGGGAGTAATACCGTACTATCTGGGCTGGGATCGTTCGGGCAACGCCGGTACGAGCGGTGTCGGGATACATCATCCCATGGGAGATGTGAAGAAAATCAGCGCTACTAATCAGATACAAAATTATTCCTCTCAAATTACTTGGAGTGATGGGACCTCGTCTTTAGCAAATACTCACTGGAAGGCTATATTTTATAATGGATTAATAGAAGGGGCGTCTTCTGGTTCTCCCTTAATAAACAATGACCACAGGCTTATTGGAGAGCTAAGTGGAGGACAGTCTGCTGTCTGTAATACAAATTATTACAAATATTATGGCAAATTTAGCGTTTCTTGGACGGGGAACGGAGCCACGGATAACCGCCGCAAATTGCAGCCCTGGTTAGACCCGGCCGGAACCAACCCGACTACTTTAAACGGCGTAGCGGATCCCTGCCAAACATTGAGTCACAACGACTTTAGTATTTCGGCGATGAGCGAAGGGGGTAACGTATATACCCTTGAGGCTACCGCAAATGTTGTCGGTATAGATCAATACCAATGGGAGCTGACGCAGGGTTCCGGGTGGACGATTATCCAGCACCCCTTTACCGAAAGCGGCAAGCCCTATATGTACAAAGTTCGCGTAACGAAAGGCGCCGGGGGCAGTTCGCAGGCTATAGTAAGGGGCCGTCCTCATAACTGCGCCGGATGGGCTGACGAGTGGATTCCTATCTTTTTGCCGTTAACTTCCTCTTACTCCATGTCTGCCTCCCTCGGTTCGGGCGGTACAACCTTGATTGTACAGATCGACACAGACAGCGAAGCGTATGAGGCGGCTATCTCGCAAAGCGGGTCAGGCGTGTCAACCGGCGTAACCTCTCAGCCGGTATTCACTGTC
>JAISDJ010000123.1 GCA_031264865.1 Tannerellaceae bacterium
GCGCTACGCTGGTACATTTGCAGGCTCAGCCGCCCGTTGGCTACATAAAACTGAAAAAAAGCGTGACAGGGGGGAAGGTTCATATTCTCCAGATCGCCCACATTCCATGAGCTGACAATGATCCGGCGCGAGTCCGGCGATTCTTTAATCATCCGTACAGCCTCCGCAATCTGGTCGATAGTCCCGCCTTTATAATCCGGCCACGACCGCCATTGATAGCCATATATATGCCCCAGGTTTCCATCCGCATCCGCCCATTCGTTCCAGATACGCACATCATGTTCCTGAAGGTATTTCACATTCGTATCTCCCTTTAAAAACCAGAGAAGTTCATATATAATAGACTTCAAGTGCAGCTTTTTGGTAGTAAGCAGGGGGAAGCCATCTTCCAAATTAAACCGCATCTGATGCCCGAAAATACTTAATGTCCCTATACCCGTCCGGTCTTCTTTTACCACACCTTCCTTCAATACCCGTTCGAGCAGCTCTACATATTGTTTCATCCTTGCTATTTTGCTAAAATGCAAATGTACGAAAGTGATTTCTATAAACCAAGAAAATCTTTCCTGACTTCGTCTATGAGCCACCCAAATCACCGGCAGAGTCGAAGAGCGGCGTTATAGCTTTCTGCTCATCCGCTCCGGATTCCAAAAATGCGGAGGATTATCTACTCATACAAGTACTTTTTTATTTCTTCTTTCAGCTTTCAGATCGTCTGTAAATGCTTGTTTCTAAACGGTTATGGCTGAAATGACGATCCTTCAGCCTCCTTTCAGCCGGAAATCGGGGGTTGGCGAAAGAGTGAGCGTTCTTAAAAAAAAAATCATTATAGTGTCTTCACCAAAACAGTATAGTTTCTTTATCAAAACAGTATGATGTCGTTACCAAACTATTATAATGATTTGGTAAAGACATCATACTGATTTTTTTTTACTTTCGTCAAATCTGTATTTTTTTTGGCTGAAAGCAACTGAAAGGTCTTTCTTTCAGTCATAATCGTTTGTACACAGGCATTTACAAGCCGGCTGAAAGCTGAAAGAAGAGGTGAAAAAGATAGATATGGGTAGACTGTGTCACCCGATATTTATACCTATTGCTTTACTTGTTAAAAAACAAAAATGGTGTGATATTATTTACCGTTATTTTTTCAAAATAATAAATAATCATATATCTTTAAGGCGTCAAATAAATAACGTAAGATATGAAAAAACCTGGTATGAAAAACATAATTAGCGTAATTACTTTGTTAACCCTTCTTCTTTCGTCAACCAATAAAGAACGGTATATAAATAAATACGGCGGAAAATATGAATCCGCCTATAACCTTGCTCTCTCTTTATCCTTCGATGATAACCCCATTATAGTTATTTCGGAATAGTTTTTTAGTGTTTTATAAATAAATAATGAATATGCGAAAATTAGCGATCTGTTTTTACCCGGCTTTGTGTTTGTTTCTCCTGTTTTCATGTAGTGAGGAAAAAAAGAAATCACGGTTGACACTGGATGATTGTCCCATAATTGCTACCCAAACAGACGATCTGACGACACTTGATCTTTCTTTAGTGAGAGATACATTTGATTTTCCATTAAGTGCTTTGCTTTCCGGCTATGAACTCATCCGGCTGGAAAATTCGGAAGAAGCATTAGTGGGCGCCACCACGGCGTATGCGATTAGTGAAAATTATATCGGAATACGCAGCAGTAGTCCGAGTGATTACAAGCTTTTCAACAGGAAAGGTGAATATATCCGTTCCATATCATCTGTAGGGCAAGGGCCGGATGAATATCTGATTGGCATATACGACAGTTATATTGATGAGAAAAATAATAAAGTCTATTTGCTTTCTTTCGGAGCTACTAAATTATTGGTTTTTGACCTGGAAGGGAATCCCTTAAAACATATTCGCCTCCCGTTTAGGGTACCCAAAGGCCGTTTTATGGTGGATGAGGAGAAACAGGAATTACTGATGACGGCACTTCCTTTTCCGGATACTCCGCTGGCCGTATGGATACAGGATTTTCAGGGAAATATCATCCGGGGGATCGATTCGAAGCCCTTCATTATTAATCCGCCGGATTACAGTAATGAAGTTAACGTCGCATTTAATACCGGCGAGATTGATTATACTTTATTTTATTGGGTGCCGACACAAGACAGCCTTTATCATTACAACAAACAAGACAACCGCTTGTTTCCGGCTTTTACGGCAAAATGGGCGAATGACGAAATCATAAGGCATGGCTATACCGAGTTGCCCAACCATTATATCACCCTGTTGGTACGCCAGTCTGCGACAATCTCATCAACGCCCCGTCATCCCCGCATCATCGTAGATAAAAATACCTTGCGCGGCTGCTATATAAACCTAAAGTACAATATGCTGGGAAATATCGACGGTCCTACATGGTGTGATTTTACCCGGGGATACTTTATCGCCAGTTTTTATCCATATGAACTGAAAGAACAATTGGGAAATGCTCTTTCCCGCCCGGAAAGGCTTACACCAGAGATGAAAGACAAATTGCAAAAACTGAATAAAAGTATCACGGAAGACGATAATAATATTCTATTAATCGGAAAATTAAAAAACGGATGAATCTTATTTCTTATGTTTTATCAGCATGATTACCGGATTGGATTCTTCATCCAATGTGGCGGCGATTTCTTTCAGTTTGCCTTTCAGTTGCCCTTTTCCGTAAGCTTCAACAAGGGAGAAGGCTTCTGTCAGGTAAAAAGCCGGCATTACCGTCAGCTCTTCTTGTGTAAAAACCGGCGTTTTAATCTCTTTAAAAGGGATTTGAATTTCCCGGGCGATACTTCCGTCTTGCTTGGAAATAAGTATATGGCCTGATGCTTCGGTATCCATCGGAAAATAGGTTTTGTAACAAATCAGATGATCCCGGTCATAATTGAATGTAAAATTATAATAGCCGGTATCTGCAAATTTGAAACTTCTTTTAAAGTTACCATATAAATCATACTTACTTGCAAATGTAGTTATTTACAATGAAAAGATGCTATTATGGCACACGAATTACACTTAAATAAGACAATGCGGCTTTTAACTCTTCATCTTCATTATTAATGACGCCTCTCACCGTTTTTTGTACCATGACATCCGGCTCGATTCCTTTTCCATGATATCCCGAAAAATCCTTTATAGCTGTTATTGTAAAAGAGAATACAGGTAAATTAATCATGGAAATATCACCATTTGTTCCATTTGTATTACTCCCGACGAGTATGCCTATCTTATTTCGCTTTAGTATTTCAACGATGGTTTCGCAATAGCTGATTGAATTTTCATTAATCAGAAAAACGAGTGGCACATTAATATAGCCTTCTGAAGGGTATAAATAATCTGTTTCTGTCTGATATATTACATTCGCTTGATTTGGATAATAATAAACAGGTAGCCTGAAATCTCCCCATTTGATTTTATCAGTTGAAAGATGCGTAATGATATCATCCATAATATAATTAACCGGATATCCTCTCAGGTCGATAACCAATCCCTTCGACTCCTGAAATTCTCCGATATGCGTTTTAAACTCATCATAAGTTGCAGCATGATATGTAGGGTTAATATAATAAATATCGCCTTCCATTTTTTTTAGGAAATAAGGGTGCATGCTTACAGGAAAAGCCGGGTAAGCATTAGCTGTATGAATAGTGACGATTTTACCATTCTGCATGCTGATATTTAATATGGAATCTTTCTTTAGACTTTCAAAAAGCATATTATTTCCAAACAACTTCTGATTTGATGCGCCACTATTAGACGCCGATATATAATTTCTTTTCTCTTTTATGAGAGAATCAATATCTTTATTATTTATAGACCTGACAATATACTCGTCAATATGCTTTTCATCCTTAGATTCGACAGCAGAAGCCGGATTAAAAATAGCGGTATCATTTACATAGGAAACGAATATATCAGGGAAAAAAGAAGGCAGGTAACCGGCATAAAATCCTCCTAAATAGGCATTCTTTATGAGTTGGATATGGGAATCTTTTACGTTTGAAAAAAGATGGCAAACGGCGTAATAATATTCTTCCTGATTTTGCGATGATACGGCATTGTTTACAGCCACATTAAATATTTCATCCCAAGATTGCTCTAAATTGTCTTCATGAAAATAAGGATAGAAATGTTTTACAATATGCCATCTGACGATAATATCAGCAATTCTGAACTTTTCACTTTCAAGAAACTGAAATTTCTTTTCCTTTTTCCTTATCGCAATATTATAGAGATTTTCTGTGAATAATTTATATTTTATTTTGTCCGTTTCTTTTATAAGATACTGTAATTGTTTACTCTTTTTAGGATGTCGATAAGAAATAGCAATTGGTAAGTAGGCATTGATTTCGTCCGACAATTGAAAACAGTATAAGGAATCAGCAATCGGAAGGCCTTCTTCATACTTTGCACACGCTATTATTTCAGAGTTAAACGTATTATCATTTTCAACCGGTTTTTTCCCTATTCCACTATGCTTCCATAAATAAATGAAATTCCCGTTATTTATCCGGTTTCTTTGCGATGGGTCACAAAAACTTAGTTCAGGTACAATAGGTTTAAATAAAAAATCCAGTTTTTCTATCAGCTCTTCGTCTGTTTTTACGTCTGCCATTATGATCTGTCCATAAATAAGAAATTTATACCAATTCAAACCTTCAACCTGCTGATTCGGATAAAAATATCTTACTAAGCCATATAGATTCGATAATGCTTTTATATTTCTTATTTCTCTTTTATTCAACGCCTCTTTGTTAATCCAACCTTCTTGTGCCTGAGAACAACTTGTTGTTAACAAAAACAATATAATATAAAAATATATTTTCATTGCATCTTCACTTTTATTTCTTCTATAAAATCATCTATCCGCTTGATTGATCCGTCAATGATAGCTGGCAAATAGTTCTCTGTTTGTTCTTTCTTATCCGGATATTTATCACAAGCATATAGATAGTTCTGAAACTTTTTCTAATCTATTATTGACGTGACAAAGATATTAATCAGATAATTAATGTGCAAGGCTGTACAATAAAATTCCTGATCAGCATCCTTCCAGGATGAAGATGGGCTTTATAAAGCAGTAATGGCTACTTACCGCTATGAGAAAGACGGGAACGGCTATGTGGTTAAAATCTTTAAGAAGAAGAAAGGTGAAGAGTCCGAAAGCCTGAAATACCAGTTGATTTATCAGGCGACGGAATAATAAACTACTTTTTTATCGGGCTTACTATTGGGGGTACGTAAACTTTGACTACCTTTGCAGCCGGAATTTAAATCAACAAAAAAGAAGTTCCTTCAAACGATGATAAACAGAATATTAATCCGTATCAAAGTCCTGCAAATACTCTATGCGTATTACCAAAACGGGACGAACGACTTGAAAGTTGCGGAAAACGAGCTGCTCTTCAGCTTGCAGAAATCGTATGATTTATACCATTACATCCTTCTCCTGATTATAGACCTGACGAACCTTCAGGACCGTATTCTTGATAACCGGAAGCATAAATACCGTCCTACCGAAGAGGATAAGAACCCGAATATGCGAATGGTGAATAATCGTTTCGCCGCACAGTTGAGCGAGAATGAGGCGTTGAATAAATACATATCCGAAAGTAAAATATCGTGGAGTAACGATCCTGATTTCGTTAAAAGCGTATTGGATTTGATATTGGCTTCGGATGCCTATGCGGAATACCTGGCGAATCCCGACGATTCGTACGCTACCGACCGGGAGTTCTGGCGCGCCGTATTGAAAAGGGTAATCTGCGGTGACGAAATGATTATTGATTACCTGGAAGACAAGAGTATCTATTGGAACGACGACATTGAAATAGTGGAAACGTTTGTGCTGAAAACCATCAAGCGTTTTGAAGAGAAGGAAGGAAGTAAACAGGAACTGTTACCCATGTTCAAAGACCAGGACGACCGTACGTTTGCCGTCAGGCTGTTTCGCGAAGCGATTTTGCACGGCGACGAGTACCGTGAACGGATCGACCGGCACATGAAAAACTGGGAAACGGAACGTATCGCTAATATGGATTTGATTATTATGCAATTAGCCATCGCCGAAATCATAACATTCCCCTCTATCCCCATCAGCGTCAGTTTGAATGAGTATATTGATACGGCTAAATATTACAGCACGCCTAAAAGTGGGACCTTTATCAACGGAATATTAGATTCGATAGTAGGCGAGTTAAAAAAAGAGAAGGTATTGTTTAAAGATTGATTATTATCATTACTTTTGCATAAACTGTCTATAATTGAATAAATAAAACGATAATAAAATGAATTTACTAAGTATTTTGCTTCAGGCTTCGCCTCAAGGGGGCGCATCGTCCTATTCGGGTATATTGATGATGGTTGTAATCGTCGCCATTTTTTATTTCTTTATGATTCGCCCGCAACAGAAGAAACAAAAAGAAATAAAGAAAGCCCGCGAAGCGATGAAACCGGGTGACAGAGTGGTTACGGCCGGCGGTATTTACGGGAAGATAAAAGAAATCAGCGATACCTATATGTTGGTGGAAATTTCGGATGGCGTACGTATCCGCATTGATAAAGCGTCTGTTTATGCTTCGCCGGAAGACGCTCAGCAGCAACAGCGGTAAAAAATTACAATTAAAATGGAACGGCTTGAAAATATAAAACAATCCTTCAAGTCTATACAACGGAAGATTAAAGTCCTTTTGCGTCGACGCCAGTGGAAAGAGGTTTTAATCTTTCTTGCCTTTGTCCTTGTTTCGTTTGGTTTCTGGGTGTTGCAAGGCATGCAGGAAGAATACGAAATACAGGTAACGATCCCCCTGCGTTACCGGAACCTGCCTCCGGAGATTGCTTTTGTACAATCTCCCCCCACTGAGATAACCGCTCGCGTACGGGATAAAGGGGGTGTTTTGCTGAATTATGCCATCGCTAATAAAGTTTCGGCGATAGATATGAATCTGAAAGAGTTGCATGCGGATGAGGGCGGTACGTTCGTTTGTACGAAAAGCGACCTGGAAGGGGCTATCATGAAGAAACTTATTTCCACGACAAGTTTATTGAGCTTTGAACCGCAGCAGATACAGGAACCATACAGTAAACTGATAAAAAAGAGCCTGCCCGTCGTTTTCAATGGAAGTATTCAAACGGAGCCGGGTTTTGTTATCTCGAACGATATCGTTATTACTCCCTCTGCCGTAGATGTGTACGCCAGTGATGTAACACTGAACGCCTTACAGTCGGTCAGGACGGCGTATCTGGAAATAAAAAAAGCAAAGCGTACGGTAAGCCGTACGGTTCAGCTTGAAGAAATAGCCGGCGTAACAATCGAGCCGACTAAAGTAACCGTAACCGTCACGATTGAAGAATTTACCGAAAAAACGTTGGAAATCCTGCTGAAGAGCGTAGACATACCGTCTGATTATACCATCCGGATGTTCCCCTCCGTCGTGAAAGTTACCTGCACGGCGCCATTGTCCCGCTATATGAATTTGACGGAAGACGATTTTGCCGTGGAAGTATCCACTGCTGATATCAACAGGAATATATCCGGCATGTTGCCCGTCCTCCTTACAAAGAAACCCAATTGGGTGGATAAGGTGACGGTTACGCCGGATTCAATCGAATTTATCTTAGAACAAAATTCGCCGAATGATTAAGTTGGGCCTTACCGGTGGGATCGGAAGCGGGAAATCGGTTGTAGCTTCTTTGTTTGAAATAGCCGGAATCCCTGTCTATATAGCCGATGCGGAAAGCAAGCGATTGGCCGATGCCTCGCCGGTAATACGGAAAGCCCTTACCGGCTTATTCGGAGAAGATATATACCGGGACGGGGCGTTAGACAGAAAACACCTGGCCTCCCTTATCTTTACCGATAAAGAGAACCTCGACCGTGTAAACGCCATTATCCATCCGGAAGTAAACCGTGATTTCCTCCAATGGGCTTCCCGGCAACAAGCTCCGGTATGCGCGATAGAAACAGCCATCCTTTTTGAATCCGGTTTTGATAAGTATGTAGACCTGTCGGTAATGGTATACGCGCCACTTGAATTAAGGATCGAACGCGTCGCTCTCCGCGACAAAGCGTCTTACGAAGAAATAACCCGCCGCATCCGAAACCAGTTACCGGACGAACTAAAGAAAGAACGCGCAGATTATATCATTTATAACGACGACAAACACCCCCTGATCCCCCAGATAGAAAAACTTATTTTAGAGTATAGAGTTTAGTTATTAGAGTTTAGAGTTTAAAGTTATAGGGTTTAACTAAACTCTAAACTCTAAACTCTAATAACTAAACTCTACGATAAGCTTCTATTGCCTTTTTTACCGAACCATGGAGTAATAACAGCCGTTGGGCTTGGTCGTAGCTTAGGCCGAGTTCTTCCGTCAGCATGCGTGTGCCTCTGTCTACCAGCTTATGGTTGGTGAGTTGCATGTTTATCATGCGGTTTCCTTTTACCCGGCCTAACCGGATCATGGTGGCGGTAGAGATCATGTTGAGTACCATCTTCTGGGCTGTTCCGCTTTTCATCCGGGTGCTTCCGGTAACAAACTCGGGGCCTGTAATGGGTTCGATGGCGATATCCGCTTCGGCAGCTACGGGCGAATCGGGGTTGCATGAAATGGAAGCGGTAAGGATACCCTGTTCCCTTGCTTTGCGGAGAGCGCCGACTACATAAGGAGTGGTACCGGATGCGGCGATACCGATTACCGTATCGTTGACGTTGACGGCATGTTCCGTCAGTTCCTGCCAGCCTTTTTCCATATCGTCTTCGGCGGCTTCCACGGGGTTGCGCAAGGCCGTATCACCTCCGGCGATAAGTCCGAGAACTAATGTATCGGGCATTCCGTAGGTAGGCGGGATTTCCGACGCATCCAATACGCCGAGCCGGCCGCTTGTCCCGGCTCCCAGGTAGAAGATACGTCCACCCCATTTCATCCTTTTTACGATGTTTTCAACCAATTGTTCAATCTTCGGGATTTCTTTTTCTACGGCAAAAGCTACTTTTTTATCTTCGTTATTGATGTTAACCAATAGCTCGCGGACAGGCATGCTGTCGAGGTTCTTGTATAATGAATCGTCTTCGGTAATTTTCTGAAAAGTCATACTGTCAGGATTAGGAGTGATAAGATAAAAGCCCCTCCATAGGGGTTTGGGTTATTTGTCCGATAAGTAAAGACAATGATCCGGCGGCGGCTATTAATACGTCCCGGTAATAAAAGGCAATGGAGCCGGTGAAGGAAATGGGATACTCCCTGTAATCGTACTGCATTACATTACGGATAAAGAAACGCCGGAAACTGTCGAATACCAGGTTGTATATAGCCGGTTCCTTTATATTCTCCAGAAGAAATGGAGAAAATCCGGCTAAGTAACGGTTCGGGAAAGGCTGCCGGTATACCTGTTCAAGGAGGATGGCTGGGGTAAGCCGGTACTGTTCGAGAAACCTTTCTTTCAGATGCGAAGGTAATTGGTTTTTCAGGCAGTCGCCCACTAATTCCTTGCCGAGTACAGCCCCGCTCCCTTCATCACCCAGGATAAACCCGAGCGGCGGTATATTCTTAACAATACGTTCCCCATCGTAAAAGCAGGAATTAGAGCCCGTCCCCAATATACAGGCGATACCGGGGTGTTTCCCGCATAAAGCGCGGGCGGCCCCCATTAAGTCGCTGTAGGCTTCCACGGGACAAAACAGGCAGTGATGTATCACATCGGCAATCAGGTTGCTTTTTTCAGTAGTCGCACAGCCCGCTCCATAGAAACAGGCTGCCTCAATGGTAAAGCCGCTTATTTCGGGCAACAACTTTTGCCTTATCTCCTTTTCTATCTCCTCCCGATTCTGAAAATAAGGATTCATGCCCGAAGTAAGGATTCTCTTTACGGACTGTCCTTTATCCGTAATGCGCCACTCCGTCTTGGTAGAACCACTATCCGCTATTAATATCATAGTTTATGAATCATATTTTGCAAAATATAAACGCCGGCCCCCGACAAATAACCGAGCAAAGCTAATAAAGAAATACGTTTGAGATACCAGATAAAGTCTATTTTTTCTAAACCCATAACAACAACGCCTGCCGCGGATCCGATTATCAGCATACTTCCCCCCACGCCGGCGCAATAAGCCAGGAACTGCCAAAAGACGCCGTCTTGCACGAAGTTTATCAGATAAGACGGATCGGCAGCAGTGGCAAGCATCGTTTCCGTAGCCACAGGATACATACCGATTGCCCCGGCAACCAACGGCACATTATCGACAACAGCGGAGAGCGCCCCGATAATTAAATTGACGGCATATACATTTCCGATATGAACATCCATCCAGGTAGAAAAATCACTCAGGATGCCGGCGCACCGTAAAGCGTCGACGGCGAGTAATATGCCAAGGAAAAACAAGAGCGTAGAGCCATCAATCCGGTGAACGACTTTGGAAAGCCGCAACTTTAAATCTTCGGGAATGGAATCGCGCCGGTACATAATTTCCGTATAAACCCATAAAATACTAACGCCGAATAAAATACCCATGAACGGAGGCAGGTGGGTGATGGTTTTGAATACCGGAACAAACAGTAAGCAGCCGATCCCCAGGATAAGGATGGATAATTTCTCATTTGTTTTGAGTCTGTTTAATAATTCGTTATCCTCGTTCTTGTCATGGATGTTATGAGGCGC